>JAPHUG010000094.1 GCA_026197195.1 Sedimenticola sp. | reverse complement strand
GTCTATCCCATCACCCCTCAATCATCACTGGTTGAATACGTCTCACAATTTATTGCCGATGGAAAAATCCAGGCGGAACTGATGAATGTGGAAGGTGAGCACAGTGTGCTCTCTGCCCTGCATGGCGCAGCCTTGGCCGGTGGACGTACTTACACCGCCACCTGCGGCCCTGGCCTTGCCTTCATGTTTGAACCCTACTGGCGCACCCCGGGTATGCGGTTACCGATTGTGGCCTCACTGGTGACCCGTGACGGCATTACTCCCCAGTGTGTCTGGGGTGGTCAGCAAGACGCCATGACCATGAAAGAGACCGGTTGGATTCAGATCTATTGCGAAACAGTGCAGGAAGTACTGGATACCACCATCATGGCCTATCGTATTGCAGAACATCACGATGTGATGTTGCCGGTTAATATTTGTCACGATGGTAACTATCTCTCCTATGGTGTGACACAAGTTGAAGTGCCTGAGCAGTCCGCTGTCGATGATTACCTGGGCGAGAAGAATGTCAACTGGCACGTCGCACTTGATCCACTCCGGCCGATGGCGGTTGATCCATTGACCGGCGGCTCAGGAGGCCCCGGACCCAGTAAGTTTGTGGCCTATCGAAAAGGGCTTTGTGAAGGCATGCAAAACTCACTCGGCGTGATCGAAGAGGCACACCGCGAATGGGGTGAAGTGTTCGGCCGTGACTATGCCCCGCTGATTGAAGAGTACCGCCTGGCGGATGCAGATTACGCATTGATCACCATCGGCTCCATGACGGGTGCCGCCAAAGATGCCATCGACGCTGCCCGTGAGCAAGGCGAAAAAGTCGGCCTGATCAAGATTAAAACCTTCAGACCCTTCCCCGTAGAGGCGATGACCCGCGCCCTCTCCAAGGTACAGGCGGTTGGTGTGGTTGATCGTTCTGTTCACTACGGCTGGAACTGTGGCCCGCTCTACCAGGAAGTGATGAGCTGCCTCTACCGAACCGGCAAGCAGATCACCGCCAGACCCTTTATTGGTGGTCTCGCAGGTGCCGATCTGACTGAAGCTCATTTTGCCAAAGCGATTCAAGCCACCGCCACCATGTGGGCCGATGAGACTGCCATCGACAGTCCGATCTGGCTTAACGAGAATGACTGAGGAACGCCTGATGAACCAGACCCATTATCTCATCGCTGGCGCCAGCCATGCTGGACTGGAAGCGGTACATCGCATTCGACTGATTGATGAAACAGCCTCCATCACCGTCGTCACCCGTGATGCGCAGCTCCCCTACTCACCAACCATTCTGCCTTACGTGGTATCCGGACAAAGCGAACCGGAGCGGGTGGTACTGCGTAATGCCGACTATTTCAAATCACAAGACGTCAATCTGATCACCGGAAACGAACTGGTTGCCATAGACGAAGCAGCGCAACAGGTCACCCTGAAATCAGGAGAACAGTGGCACTACGAAAAACTGCTGCTGGCCACCGGTGCCGACCCGATCATTCCGCCTATTCCCGGGCTGAGTGAAACGCCGTTCCATGTACTGCGCACCATGCAGGATGCCATCAACCTACGCAGCCATGCCGGAAACGCAAAAACGGCAATTGTACTGGGTGCCGGTTTGATCGGCATGCACGGCGCGGAAAATCTGCGCCATGCGGGACTGGATGTCACCATCGTCGAGATGTGTGACCAAGTGCTGCCCGGTTACTTCGATAACCAGGCCGCCGCTGTCATCGAAAGCGCATTCAACAGCAACGGCATTCACATGTTGATGGGCAGTCGCGTGGTTAAAGTTGAAGCCCTGCAGAGTGGCAGCCAGGCCACCCTGGAAAATGGCCAGACCGTGCAGGCTGATCTACTGCTGGTAGCGACCGGTGTAAAACCAAAACTGGCTTACCTGAAAGGCACCTCGGTTCAGATTGATCAGGGCATAGTGGTTGATCGCACCATGCGCACAGGCGCGAAGAACATCTGGGCTGCGGGTGATGTCGCCCAGGCCGCCGATTTCTATAAGGATGAAAAAGTGATGATGGGCATTCTCCCCAACGCCGTCACTCAAGGTGCGATCGCAGCTATGGACATGGCAGAGGATGAAGCGCTTCAGCCCTATTCCGGTGGTGTCCCCATCAACACCTACACCTTCTTTGGACAGCAGGCCATCTCGGTCGGCCAATCAGTAGCGGATGAGCAGGTTGAAACCCTAAGTCGAGTCGATGACGACAACCAGAGCTACCTGAAGATTCTTCTAAAAGACAATCAGCTGCAGGGCATCTCCAGCATCAATGAAGAGATGGATGCCGGCATCATGTGGCAACTGATCCTGCGCAAGATTGATCTTACACCGGTAAAAGACGCCTTTATCGCTCAGCCGCTAGAGACCGGCCGTGCCCTCATGTCCAGCACTTGGCGATAACAGGAGAACTGATTAATGACTGCCTATAATACCATCGCCTTTGATCCCTCACGCTGCGAAAGCTGCAACGATTGTGATGCCTGTATCACCGCCTGCGCCCAAATCAAGTCCGGCACAGACGACCCGTTACATTCACGCATCAAGATTGTTGCGAGCATCAATGGCGACGCCAAAAACAGGGTGCCCGAACTGGCACTCTGTCGCCAATGCGGTGATCCGGAGTGTACCAAGAGCTGCCCCTCAACAGCCCTGACCAAGAACGAACAGACCGGCATTGTCGACTGGGACAAGAGCCTCTGTATCGACTGTCTGCTCTGTACCGTCGGCTGCACCTATGGTGGTATCACCTACAACATGACGCTCAAGCATGTCGCCAAGTGTGACATGTGTGAGGGTGATCCCGCATGCGTTAAGGCCTGTCCCACAGGGGCACTGACTTACCTCACCTCGGCCACCATCTTCAATGAACAGCATGAGCGTGAAGACCTGTTTGTACCGGGCCTTTCGGCCTGTCAGGGCTGTAACTCAGAGATGATCATGCGCCATTCACTGCGTAAAGTAGGTCCGGATACCGTACTGGCCACGCCGCCCGGCTGTATTCCCGGCATGGGGTCGGTCGGTTTTAACGGCACGACAGGCACCAAGGTTCCTGTATTTCATCCGCTCCTGACCAATACCGCCTCCATGCTGGCGGGGCTGAAAAAACAGTACAACCGCATGGGCCGCAAGGTGACGGCCATGGCCCTCGCCGGTGACGGTGGGGCCGGTGATGTGGGATTCCAATCACTCTCCGGCGCAGCCGAACGCAATGAGCAGATGCTGTTTATCGTGGTCGATAACGAAGGTTACATGAACACCGGTATGCAAGCCTCTGGCAGTACCTCTTACGGCTCATGGACCACCACCACACCGGTCGGCTCGGAGATGAAAGGTAAGCGAACCAGTCAGAAAAACCTCGCCATGATCATGATGAACCATAACTGCGAATATGTAGCGACAGCCTCCACGGCCTTTGTAGAGGACTACTACGAAAAACTGGACAAGGCACTGGAAGCCTCCGAGCGTGGCTTCGCCTATCTGCATATCTATTCACCCTGTCCAACCGGCTGGCGCTTCCCCTCATCACAGACCATTGAGGTTTGCCGCAAGGGTGTTGAGACCAATTTTGCCCCCCTTTGGGAATACGAGCGAGGCGGTGAACTGCAATTCACCCACTCCATCGACAACCCACTGCCGGTAGAGGCCTATCTGAATCTGAGCGGTAAATACCGCCATGTCAATGAACAACAGCTGGCGCATATCCAGCAAGAGGTAAACGACCGGGTTAAAACCCTGAAACGATTTGCCGGACTCAATTAAAAGAACCAGGAGGAGTGTGACACCATGTCTGATACAGGTGCCGATAATTACTATTTTGATGCGGAAGCGGAGTGCATGCCCCGTGGACAACTGTTGCAACTGCAACTGCAGCGGCTGAAAAAGATCCTTCAGCACGCCTACGACAATGTACCGCACTACCGCGAGGCATTCGACAAACAGGGTGTCAAGCCAGAACAGCTGGCGTCACTGCAAGACCTGGCGAAGTTCCCATTCACCATCAAGAACGACCTGCGGGATGCCTACCCGTTCAATATGTTCGCCGTACCGCGGGAGCAGATCTCTCGCCTGCACGCCTCTTCCGGCACCACCGGCAAGCCTACCGTGGTGGGCTATACTGAAGGCGATATCAACAACTGGGCCGACCTGATGGCCCGCAGTATCTCCTGTGCCGGCGCTCGCCCGGGTGACATCGTACATAACGCCTTTGGTTATGGCCTCTTTACCGGCGGGCTGGGTGCTCACTATGGTGCGGAGCGCCTGAAGTGTACGGTAACCCCCATGTCCGGTGGCAATACGGAAAAACAGATCGCCGTGATGAGTGACTTCGGTTCTCACGTACTGTTCTCCACCCCCTCCTATGCACTCAATATTGCCGAAGTGGCCAAGAGTGAAGGTGTTGATCTGGCATCAGGCCCTCTGCGCATCGGTCTGTTCGGCGCAGAGCCCTGGAGTGATGAAATGCGTGGCGAACTGGAGAAACAACTCGGTCTGAAGGCGATGGATATCTACGGCCTCTCCGAGATCATGGGTCCCGGCGTCGCCTGCGAATGCCCGGAACAGAATGGCCTGCATGGCTGGGAAGACCACTTCCTGTTTGAGATCGTGGACCCCGAAACCCTGCAGCCCCTACCCTATGGTGAAGTAGGCGAACTGGTTATCACCACACTGACCAAAGAGGCGCTGCCGATTATTCGTTATCGTACCCACGATATCACCCGGCTGACTGATGAACCCTGTAGCTGCGGCCGCTCTCATGCCCGTATTCTACGGGTGGCAGGACGTAACGATGACATGATGATTATTCGTGGTGTCAATGTATATCCCTCGCAGATTGAATCGGTTCTGGTCAGCATCGCCGGTGTTGCACCGCATTACCAACTGGTTATTAAACGTGAAGGGGTACTGGATACACTTACC
>JAPHUG010000218.1 GCA_026197195.1 Sedimenticola sp. | reverse complement strand
GTAAGCACAATGATCTCGAAAATGTCGGGTACACCGCTCGCCACCACACCTTTTTTGAGATGCTCGGTAATTTCAGTTTTGGTGATTATTTTAAACGCGAGGCCATAAAGTATGCCTGGGAGTTCCTGACGGAAGAGCTGGGCCTGCCTGAAGAGAAGCTCTGGGTCACGGTCTACGAGGAGGATCAGGAGGCAGAGGATATCTGGCTCAAGGAGATGGGCGTTGACGCCACTCGATTCTCGCGTTGTGGTGCGAAAGATAATTTCTGGTCAATGGGGGATACCGGTCCCTGTGGCCCTTGCTCGGAGATCTTTTACGACCACGGCCCGGAGATCTGGGGTGGACCTCCAGGCTCTCCCGAAGAGGATGGTGATCGTTATATCGAGATCTGGAACCTGGTCTTCATGCAGTTCAATCGTGACCAATCCGGTGAGCTGACACCCCTGCCAAGACCCTCTGTGGATACCGGCATGGGCCTGGAGCGGCTGGCCGCCGTTCTCCAGCATGTGCACAGCAACTATGAGATCGATCTGTTTCAAAACCTGATCAAGGCCGCCTCTGAAGCGACGGGCTGTAGTCAACTGGAGGAGAAATCACTCCGTGTCATTGCCGATCACATTCGCTCCTGCGCCTTCCTGATTGTTGATGGTGTGCTGCCCTCAAATGAAGGGCGTGGCTATGTATTGCGACGTATTATTCGCAGAGCGATCCGGCATGGTTACATGCTGGGTATGAAAGACCCCTTCTTCTATAAGCTGGTCGCTGCCCTGAGTCAGGAGATGGGTGCCGCCTATCCTGAGTTGCCCAATATGGCGGATCAGGTGGCCCGTGTTTTACGTCTGGAAGAGGAGCGTTTTGCCGAGACCCTGGAGCAGGGGATGAAAATTCTGGATCAGACCATCGAGGCGCTTGATGGTCAGCAGATTCCTGGTGAAACCGTATTTAAGCTCTATGATACCTATGGTTTTCCGACCGACTTGACTGCTGACATCGCCCGTGAGCGTGAGTTGTCGCTGGATATGGCGGGCTTTGAGCAGGCGATGGAGGCACAGCGTGAGCGCGCCCGGGCCGCCAGCCAGTTTGGTAGTGCCCAGACGGTAGAGATCAATCTGGATGGTGCCACCGAGTTCACCGGTTATGACAAGCTTGAGAGCAAGGCCACCATCATCGCTATGTTTCAGAAGGGTGAGTCGGTTGAAACCTTGGGTGATGGCGAGGAAGGGCTGGTCGTATTGGACAGAACCCCGTTTTATGCCGAATCCGGTGGTCAAGTGGGTGATGTGGGTGTCCTTGTGGCGGGGGAAAACTATTTTTCCGTGGCGGATACCCAAAAACAGGGCGGGGATGTCTTTCTTCATAATGGTCAATTCCATGGTCCTTCTATCCGGGTCGGCAGTGAGGTGACGGCTCAGGTAGATGAACCCAAACGTGAGGCCACGGCCCTTAATCACTCCGCAACCCATCTGATGCATGCCGCCTTGCAGCGCGTGTTGGGTGACCATGTGCAACAGAAAGGCTCCCTTGTTAATCCTGAGCGGTTGCGTTTTGACTTCTCACACTTTGAACCTGTTACCCGGGATGAGATCAAGGCCATTGAACGCATGGTAAATGAGCAGATCCGTGAGAATCACACGGTACAGACCCGCATCATGTCGCTTGAAGATGCCAAGGCCAGCGGTGCTATGGCACTGTTTGGTGAGAAGTATGGTGACAATGTTCGAGTGCTGCGCATGGGTGACTTCTCTACAGAGCTCTGTGGCGGCACGCATGTAAAGGCGGTGGGTGATATCGGTCTGTTTAAAATTACCTCTGAAACCGGTATCGCTTCTGGGGTGCGCCGTATTGAAGCGGTCACCGGAGAAGCGGCTATCCAGTGGGTGGAAGAGGACGAAAACCGCTTGCAACGGGTCGCTGATCTAGTCAAGTCAGGTCGTGAAGATGTAGCCGAAAAGGTCTCCCAACTGGTCGACAAAAGTCGTCGTCTTGAAAAAGAGTTGGAGCAGCTTAAAGGCAAGTTGGCCAGTGCCGCAGGGAGCGATCTGGCGAGCAGTGCCGTTGACGTGGCAGGGATTAAGGTATTGGCGGCCAAGCTTGAGGGTGTTGATCCCAAATCACTACGCGACACGATGGACCAGCTCAAAAATAAACTGGGCAGTGCTGTGATCCTGCTGGCGGCTGTCACTGGTGAAAAGGTGAGCCTGGTCGCAGGCGTCACTAAAGATCAGATTCCTGCCTTAAAGGCCGGTGATCTGGTGAAGTATGTTGCCGAGCAAGTGGGTGGAAAAGGGGGCGGTCGTCCCGATATGGCCCAGGCAGGCGGCAATGACCCAGCGGCACTGCCGGCGGCATTGGCCTCGGTCGAGGGTTGGGTGAAATCATCTCTGAACGTCTGATAGATGTCTGTTACAGAGAAAGCATGGAAACTACCCCTGTTTTATTGTTTAATTAGCGCCCTTTGGATTCCCGCTCATCATGCGGGGTCAAGCGCATAACTGAAAGCGAGTAGCAGAATCAATGGCCCTGATCGTACAGAAATACGGTGGTACATCTGTCGGAACTATTGAGCGAATCCAGGCTGTGGCCGACAAGGTTGCAGCGGCACGCAATCGCGGTGACCAAGTTGTCGTCGTGGTTTCAGCCATGTCTGGAGAGACCAATCGACTGATTTCACTGGCAAAAGCGATAGAAGAGCATCCCTCAGCACGAGAGATGGATGTGCTGGTATCCACCGGTGAGCAGGTCACTATTGCCCTGCTGTCGATGGCGCTGCACAAGATAGGCTGCCCGGCAAAATCCTATACCGGCGGGCAGGTGCATATCCGTACAGATAGTGCCTACAGCAAGGCGCGTATCCAGGATATCGATGATATCAAGGTCAGGGCGGATTTGGATGCCGGCTGTGTGGTTGTTGTCGCGGGCTTTCAGGGTATTGATGAACAGGGCAGCATTACCACACTAGGCCGTGGTGGCTCAGATACCACCGCTGTAGCCCTTGCTGCGGCGCTAAAAGCCGATGAGTGTCAGATCTTTACCGATGTGGACGGGGTCTATACCACTGATCCCCGGGTAGAGCCAAAAGCTCGTCGCATGAGCAAAATTTCGTTTGAAGAGATGCTGGAAATGGCCAGTCTCGGATCCAAGGTATTACAGATCCGTGCGGTTGAATTTGCCGGTAAATATAATGTACCCCTACGCGTACTCTCGAGTTTCGAAGAGGGCGAGGGAACCCTGATCACCTTTGAGGACAAGGGTATGGAAGACGCAAAAATCTCAGGTATCGCGTTTAATCGCGATGAAGCCAAACTCACCATTCTGGGTGTTCCCGATCAACCCGGTGTTGCCTATCAGATACTGGGGCCGGTTTCGGCGGCCAATATTGAAGTCGACATGATCATCCAGAACATTGGTCAGGATGAGACTACTGATTTCACCTTTACCGTACATCGCAATGATTACGATAAAACGGTGGCGATACTCAATGACATCGCTCAGAAATTGGGTGCGCGTGAAGTGATTGGTGATGACAATATTGTCAAGATATCACTGGTGGGTGTCGGGATGCGCTCGCATGCGGGTATTGCCAGCTCGATGTTTGAAGCCCTTTCAAAAGAGGGGATCAATATTCGTATGATCTCTACCTCTGAAATCAAGATCTCAGTGGTTGTGGACGAGAAGTATCTTGAGCTGGGTGTCCGTGCCCTGCACGAAGCCTTTGATCTGGCAGCAGAACCCCAAAAGATAGGCTAAAGTCTAGTTATACGGAGTGGTAATTCCGTCTACCCGTGTGACGGGTTTTTGCATGTACATGTAAAACTCGTTAGGTTCCCTTTATTTCTCAAAGGGTTAACTGGTAGAATTCCATCGCTCTTTCACCACATCTCCTGTGGGGTAAGTGCTTGGTTGGCGGCATTTATGCACATGTTCGTGACGATTGGATCGTCATAAGCGGGCCTGTTCTGGATGTCACAGTGGAAATGTAACAGGGAGATAGGACGATGTTGATTTTGACACGCCGCGTAGGTGAGACCCTGATGATTGGTGACGAAGTAACCGTAACGGTTTTAGGCGTCAAAGGTAATCAGGTACGAATTGGTGTTAATGCCCCGCGTGATGTAACGGTGCATCGTGAAGAGATTTACGAGCGCATTAAACGTGAGCAGACAGACCAGGAAATGGCAGACGAGTAAATTACTCTGCCACTGCGGGGCCGTTCAGGCCCCGTATAAACCCGCTTCTTTCCCACATATGGTTCGTAGCCATTCGGGAAGCTATGGGCTTAAAAAAGGTGAGCAAAAAACCTGATTATTAAGTCAATTCATAGAAGCAAAACGAAAAAAAATGGGTTAGAATACCGCCTCTTTTGGATATAGACACTCTCTCCAAAAAGAATCAGGTGGGTGTACTACCTGTTTTGCCAAGAAAATGTTGGTGCTGGCCGAGTGGCTGACAAGACCCGCAGGTGTCTTGAACGTCCGAAGGACGGCCCCGAAGGGGTGAGGTGCAAAGCACCGAATAACGCGTGCCCCTCCTGCATGATCCGCAAGGATCATTAAAACACGCAGAAAGTTTAGGAGAGCTGGCCGAGTGGCTGAAGGCGTGCCCCTGCTAAGGGTATATACGTTAATAGCGTATCGAGGGTTCGAATCCCTCGCTCTCCGCCATTATT
>JAPHUG010000471.1 GCA_026197195.1 Sedimenticola sp. | reverse complement strand
TAAAAATATGCGCTACGCCTTTGCCTATGGGGCCGATGCCGTCTATGCCGGTATGCCGCGTTATAGTCTGCGGGTGCGCAATAATGATTTCATGGAGGATAATCTGGCTACGGGTATCCGCGAGGCCCATGCCTTGAACAAGCAGTTTTTTCTTGCCTGTAATCTGATGCCGCACGGGGCCAAGCTGAAGACCTTTATGGATGATATTGCCCCTGTGGTTGAGATGGGGCCGGATGCCCTGATTATGTCTGACCCCGGTCTGATTATGCTGGTTCGGGAACGCTGGCCTGATATGCCCATACATCTCTCCGTTCAAGAGAACACGGTAAACGCTGCCTCGGTCAGATTCTGGCAGCAGGTAGGCCTGACCCGGGTGATTCTTTCGCGTGAACTCTCACTCGATGAGATTGAGGAGATTCGCCAGGCCTGTCCCGATATGGAGTTGGAGGTGTTTGTGCATGGTGCCCTCTGCATCGCCTATTCCGGGCGTTGTCTGTTATCCGGCTACTTTAATCATCGTGATGCCAATCAGGGGAGTTGTACCAACTCCTGTCGCTGGGAGTATAAGGTGGGGCAGGCAGGAGAGGGTGAAGAGGTCACGGGCGTTGCCCAGTCCGGGCAGGCCAGGCACCCATCCGCTGACGGGGTTTATCTGTTAGAGGAGAAGGAACGCCCAGGGGAGTTTATGCCGATTTATGAGGATGAACAGGGCACCTATATCATGAACTCAAAGGACCTTCGGGCTGTGGAGCATATCCACCGTCTGGTGCAGATTGGCGTCGATTGTCTGAAGATTGAGGGCCGCACCAAGTCGCACTATTACACGGCGCGAACCACACAGATCTATCGTCAGGCGATCGATGACGCCGTGGCGGGCCGTCCCTTCCGCCCGGAGTTGATGGGTGAGTTGGAAAACCTCTCAAGCCGTGGTTACACCGATGGCTTTTACCAGCGCCATGAGAGCCAGGACCTGCAATCCTATCGGGATAACTCGTCACGTAGTTCGAAGCAGCAATTTGTGGCCGAGGTGATCGGTTTTGATGAGCAGAGCGGAAAGTCCCTGCTGGACGTGAAGAACAAGTTCGCGGTGGGTGATCAGCTCGAGTTGCTGACACCGGAAGGGAATCAGCTTTTTATCCTGGACGGGATGGAGGATCAGCATGGCAAAGCGATGCAGGTGGCACCAGGGGGTGGCTATGTCGTACAGGTCAGGCTGCCAGCCGGGGCAGGTACAATGGGGCTGATCACGCGAATACTTGAGGATCATAGCCGGCCCATTCGCTCGTGAGGCCGCATTTTCCCTGTCGATCAAAATAATTTGTCGTCACGACAATAAATATTAACTTTACCTGATCATGGCTCAAGAGGTAATTAGTGTGCCTCTTTTATCTGCTTGAGCTAACCACGAATGAACAGGGTAGATGATGTAATTGAGGATGATGATCTGGATGACGAGGAGTCGGCTGATCTGGAATTTATCACCTCCAAAGCGAAAAAAAGCAGTCCTGAAGCGAGGCGACGTGTCGAGCAGCTGATGGAACTGCGTATGTTGAGGCAGCAGTTGGGCGATCCTGATTTTATGGGATTCGATTAAGTCCAAGGCTTTTCCTGTAGAGACCTTTTGGTAATCAATTTCTAGTTAGATGTTGTTGGAGACCCGACGGTGAGTAGACGTTCCAATAGGGATGAGTATGATGACCTCGAAGAGTGGAGAGAGGTCGTTCATCATAAAAATCGTAAACAGAGTGACGGGGTGAAAACCCGGCGGCCATCATCCAGGGAGAGCGAGGGCGGTACGCGCAAACCTGGAAGCCCACGCCGACAGGGTAATAAAAACTCAGATCTGTTTTAGAGATAAGAGTGGCCGGTGTGGTTTATTACTGCACCGGCCCTTTTGTATTAGATCATTTTGATATTGCTGATGTGCTGTTATGCCGTCTCTGTCAGGCAGGCACTTGCCAATTTGATGGGCCTGCTAAGTTCACTTTCCGGACGCATCACTTGGTACACGGGGCGCTGAAAAACAGGGGCGTCTTTCACCCGGTATAAGCGCCCCTGATCAAGCGCCTCTGTCACCATCTGCTCTGCCAGATAGGCTGTTCCACCCTGGTCCAGTAACAGGTCGTAGGCCATGAGACTCGAACCGGTACGCATCATCGGAACAGAGGCGTCAGGGAACAGTTCGGCGTACTGAATCGAGAAGCTGTTTCCCCAATCCACCATGATGTAGTTCGACTCAATGGCATCCGCAGCCAGACTCTCCTGACAGGTTGAGACCATGATGAGTGAGATGTCAGTGACCTTGGTTATGATCAGGTCAGACATCTGTGGCGGCTCAAACATAAAGACCAGGTCCAGCAGGCCTGCCGTCAATCGTTGGATCAGTGTTTCGCGGGTGAGTATTTCAACCTGAAGCATCATCTCTGGGCAACGGGTTTTAAGGCTTTGGCTCAAAGACTTGACCAGAATTGGCCAGAGATCGTTTTCGCAACCGATTGATAAGGCGTCTGTAGCGGAAGACTCCATGGCGATTTCATGCCGTGCCCGTGCCCAGCCTTTCACAATCGTCTCGGCATGTCGCTGCAGGCGATTCCCTGCAATGGTGAGCTGGATATCACCCCGTTTTCGAATGAACAGGTCAACGCCAAGCGTTGATTCCAGCTGTTTTATTCTGGCGCTTACCGCCGACTGGGTTACACACAGCGTCTCAGCGGCCTTGCCAAAATGTCTCACCTTGGCCACTTCGAGGAAAGTTCTGAGTAGTGAGATGTCCATGGTTATTTATGCTACGTATGCGATTTTGTCTGAGCATGACAGCGCAAGAGGGTTAATGCAATTCATGCAGGTAGTTTTTGTTTTAGCGAATTTTCAACATAACGGCTACTGTTATTTTCCGAGCTGGAAAGCGAAACACGGCAGCAGGGATTGTTAAGTTGGTCAGCTTGTTTCTGTTTCGGGGCGGAGGCAGGAGATTGGTTTAGATAGGCATTGGCCTGACATCAAAGCATGAGTTCTTCTTCCAGCAGCAGGTTGCTGCTGAGACGCCAGGATCGCAGAGTGGAAATACCTTTAGGCGTTATGGATACCAGCAGGTAGGAGTAGTTGGGCCAGGCCAGCTCTCGCTCATCATGAGTGGGTGTGTAGGGTTTGTCGGGTAAGGCCCGCCATATCCCCACAATCTCAAGGCCGCGCTTTTCTGCCTTGTGAGTGGCATTTTGCAGATCCAGCGGGTCGAGGTTGAAGTGGCCCTCAGTCTGATCGAGATTAGGATAGGGCGTCTCTTCAATGCGATGCACGGAGACATGTCCCTGAACCTGTTTTCCAAGAAGAACACCGCAGGTTTCGTTGGGATAGCCCAAACTGGCCAGGAGTGCCAACTGGTCTCGAAGGTGCTGTGAGAGAAAGAGCTGTGACATGCCTAGATCATAGCTCATTTTTTTTAAGTGGAAGGAATTATTAAGGTCGAAGCCCCTGATTTACCTGATATTTATTAGTGTATTAGGTGTGATCGATGGGCTCGATAGAGGTCATGAAATCTTCTTTTCCATCATTGAGATAGAGCATCCCCTCTGTCTGAGTGATGGACCACTCCATTTTTCTTGAGACACCGACCACCAGAGAGGAAAGGAAGTCACTTGGGATAGAAAAGAGTTGTAGATTGGTAAGGGGGGATAATTTCTCCAGGTGCATCTGTTGCCAGCGATTCAGGTGTTGTCCATAGAGGAAGAAGGTGACCTGCTTGGCTCGACGGGACGCTTCCTGTATACGCTCCGGCGTTGGCAGACCCACCTCAATCCAGTGCTCGATATGCTGGTCAATGTCCCGCAACCAGATATCGGGCGAATCACCTTCACAGATGCCCTTGGTAAATTCCAGTGTCTCCTCATAGCAGAGGCAGTAGGCGATGATACGGGCAACCAGCCGTTCGGTGGTTTCAGAGGGGTGGCAGGCGAGGGTGAGTGTTTGCTCGGTGTAAACCTCACGATCAATATCTGACAGGTTAATCGTGGCCCGGTAGATACGGCTCTTTTCCGCCATGCCGTTAGCCCGCTACGCCTTTGAACATGGAACCAATAGCCGCTGATAACTGCTCGGATCGGTTGGGATCACGTACCGCGCCTAGAACGGGTTCGCGCATGCCAGGGATAAACAGCAGATCCGCCATGCAGTGATTGAAGGCTTCCTGTCCCGCACTGTTTTCCGCCAGGCGTTCAAGAAACAGCCTACGAAGGCGGGGTTCATGCAGTTGCTCCCAGGCCCGACCAGAGAGCGCAGCAAGGAGTTC
>JAPHUG010000391.1 GCA_026197195.1 Sedimenticola sp. | reverse complement strand
CATCAGAAGTGTTCTTCTTCCTCGCCTTCTTTGGCGCCCTCTTCTACATACGCAATATCGCCCTGCCCTGGCTGGGTGGTGAAGGCTATCTTGGGACAACAAAAGAGATTCTATACAATCAGTTTGAGTCTGCATGGCCAAGTCACGGACCGGGACAACTCGGTGGTGAATTCACCCCGATGGGCGCCTGGGGAATTCCAGCCATCAATACACTACTGTTACTCTCCAGTGGAGCGACTATCACATGGGCCCATTGGGGACTTAAACAGGATAATCAGAAGACCCTGGTACGGGGTCTGATCGCAACGATTGCGCTGGGGCTGTTATTCGTTGTGTTCCAGGCCTATGAATATATACACGCCTACGAGGCACTCAACCTGACGCTACAATCGGGAATCTACGGTTCGACCTTTTATATGCTGACCGGCTTTCATGGCTTCCATGTCACCATGGGGGCCATCATGCTAATGGCTATACTGGGCAGAAGCATGAAGGGGCACTTCAGTAGTCATAATCACTTCGCCTTCGAGGCTGTTGCCTGGTACTGGCATTTTGTAGATGTGGTCTGGCTGGGGCTGTTTATTTTCGTCTATATGTTCTAGCCCGGCCTATTTACAGTCCATGAGGCTGCAACAGGCCTGCAAAGTAACCCAGCATCAACAGGAAGAAGAGGACAAACGAGAGCACTATACGAACGGTAAGCGCCCTGACCACGCGGGTTTTATCATTTTCCCCATCATCTTTTGATAGGTAATACATACCCTGAAACAGTGAGAAAACAATAAAGATGAGTACCAGAATAACCGGCAGTTTGATAAAAATATCCATAATAAACAGCCTCCTCCATGGGAATTTAAGTGGAGGGTCGAAACTGCAGCGCGCCCTTATCTACCTACTATAGACCGCTATGGGGATAATGGCCTTTCAATTCCATCCAAAACTGCTCCCATCGTTACTGATGCTGGGTCTCATGCTGCCCCTCTTTACCTCACTTGGCCTCTGGCAGATTGACCGGGCACAGCAAAAACGTACGTTAGCCAGCACCATGGAGGCCAGAAAAAAAATGCCGACTGAATTACTACCCACAGCAAACGTCAGTGCGGCCACTCTTGAATTTCGCACACTCGCTGTCACAGGACATTTTGTACCCGAGGGTGAAATAGTGATCAGCAATCGAAAATACCTCGGAAAACCTGGATTTCATATCATCACACCCTTGCGGATTGAAGGCAGCCATCGACACATCCTGATCAATCGCGGATGGGTAGCAGGCACCGGTGATAGGCCCCCTGAGATTGATACACCAGATCAACTTATCACGCTGACTGGAGAAATTAACCTCCCCTCAGCACCGGCCATTGAACTCGAGTTTGATCTGCAGGCCACGACGCTTTGGCCCTTTCTCACACTGAAAAATTACCAACGCTGGTCAGAACTGGAGATTGTACCCTTTATTATGCTGCTCTCGCCTGAATCGCCCCATGGCTTTGTCAGAAGCTGGGAGAGTGCCAGACCAGGGGAAGGGATGCATCTGGGCTATGCCACCCAGTGGTTTGCCTTTGCACTGCTCACAGCTCTTTTATGGCTTAAACTTTCACTAAAGCGATCTAAAGCGCTCACACCAGGAACGGCCACATGACTAAAGCGCCAAACACAGGTCCCTCCAGGTTTTCACTGATCATGCTGATAGTCGTGTTTGGACTGCCTCCTGTTGCGGGATGGATCTACATCACTCACCCGGAGTGGCTACCCACGAGTCAAAAAAACCGGGGCACACTTATCACACCGCCCCGATCTGTGAATGAACTTGCGTTACAAGCAGACAACAGCCAACGCTTCGACTGGAACAGCCTGAGCGGGCACTGGACGCTGGTGACCTATAACCAGGGTACCTGTGATAAACCCTGCGAACAGCGTCTTAATGACATCCAGCAGATCAGGCGGGCCGTGGGTGGGGAACGCATTCGGGTCGAGCGCTTGCTGATACAGTCCGAGCTGGCAAGCCCTGAGAAACCGCCAGCCAGTGAACAACAGGCCAACGGTTTGAAGCGTGCCTATATGGATAGTGAGCAGCAGCCCCTGTTTAACAAACTATTTACGGTAGATGGGATCAATCCCGCTACAGCCACTTATCTGATCGATCCTAATGGCATGCTCATGATGGGATACCCTGACGGCAGTCATTCTAAAGATATATTGAAAGATCTTGAGCTGCTTCTAAAAGCGTCGAGTAACTGGACTAAAGGAGTTAACAATGGCCACGGGTGAACTCTCCGTACAGGACCAAAGCACGATTACATGGCGACGCTACTATGAGAT
>JAPHUG010000278.1 GCA_026197195.1 Sedimenticola sp. | reverse complement strand
TCATACAGTGCAGGGTCACCTCGTTCAGCCATGTTGAATTACACCTACAGCTTTTGATTAGGAGAGTGGTATGCCAGTTATAAGGTATCGCGCGGCATTAATCTGTTGTGGACTTCTGGCGCTGAATGGAACGGTTGTGGGACAGACAGTAAAGCAAGGAATTGAAACCACAAAGGATCAGCCGGTGCCCGCAATGCAACACCGGCGTGGCCCGAAAAAGCTGGAACTCTTAAATGCAGACGGAGCAGTAATAACCTTTTGGAAGCCTGATCTGAGTAAGCGTCCTCTGGAACCAATGATGGATGTGATTACTGTGCCGCCGACTGGGGTTGATAATTACCACGCCATTATTATCGAGCAGGACTGGGGAGATTCGCTTGATGCCATTATCCGTTACGAATATATGCGCGGTAAGCCGAGTGGTGAAAGCCCCACCAAACTGACATCGGCTATTAAGACTAATCTGGAAGTTGTTCCAGACCCGCTTCCGCGTGAACATCATCGATACTATTCGGGTGATAAAATAGTCTTTCTGTTACGTTATCAGAATCAGTATTTGCCAGGTCATCCCGTGATTATGACAACTGGAAATGGCAGTACAGTGAAAGCAGTTTCGGATAGTAATGGTCGTGTAATGATGACCATTCCAGATGATTTTTCTGATGTGGTTTCCGGTGAGCGGGATAAGCGCAGTACCGCGATTAATATCACGACTTCTCATGTTGTATCAGGAAAACAATACAACACTACGCTCTCTTCCGAATATCGAGTTGCGCCGGTTCATTGGCAATCTAAATCATTGGGGTTAGCCGCTGCAGGTATTGGTTTTCTATTTGGTGGATTTATTACGCGTCGGGCGGGTCGTAGCAGACAGGAGCGTACTCAATGAATCCGATGAAAAACATCTCTGTTATTCGTAAGCTGGTGCAATTGAGTGCTTTTGTTTTGTTGGTGTACGGAAGCTCGTTAGGTACTTTTTATCTGGCCGATAAGATTAGTGGTGCCTTGCCGGCACTGAGCTGTGCCTATGATATGAATGGATCTGATATTTGTGCGCTGATCCCTTTTCAACACCAGATGGATCATCGGCTGGGGCCTGTCATTACTCAAGGCGGTGATATTCTAAAGGGACTGATGCCTACAATTATAACACTGGGCACATTTTTGCTGTTTTTTGTGGTATTGAATAAAGCATTCTGTGGATGGATTTGTCCACTTGGAACATTTCAGGAGTTGCTGCATATTCTAGGTCAGAAGCTTGGATTGCAGCGCACAGAATCTGTCAATCCCAACGTTGTGGAAAAGACCCGGCCTGTGAAGTGGGCGATTCTGGTTTTGCTGGTCTTTGGCTTTCCCCTCATGACCGGTTTGGGTTATGTGAATCATGACCTTGGTGATCCCTTCTGCAAGATTTGTCCTAGTCGGATTCTTACGACCCTTGCCAATGGTGAAGCAGATCAACTAGTGGTCGATACGGCCAATACAACAACTATTGTGCTTTCGATAGCGGCAGACTTTTTGTTTGGTTTGATGATTGCGCTGGCATTGACTGTACGGCAACCATTTTGTCGTATCTGTCCCATGCTGGCACTGCATGCCGTATTTCGAAAGGTGGGTTTGCTGCGACTGGTTAAAGAGGCTTCGCCCCGCTGTGGTAAGTGTGGTATCTGCGCCAAGGCCTGTCCGATGGATATCAAGGAGATACATACAGAAATGGTAAAGAAGGATGTCACCTTCGAAGACTGTACACTGTGTGGCCGGTGTGTGGAGTTCTGCCCTGATAAAGATGTGCTGAAACTTAAATATGCATCGTTCCCTATTTTTAAGGCAGATCCGCAATATTTTAAAGTGCGGAAAAAAGCGCAGACACTCTGGGAAAAGAAAACATTAAGATCCTTGTTTGCAAAAAAGGATAAACCTGTAACGGAAAAAGTATGACACCGTTAGAGCCGGTTATCCTGAGTTTTGGCGCAGTACTCCTACTTGGTCTGGGATTTGGGGCAGGGCCGTGCAATATTGCATGTCTTCCGTATCTGGGGCCGGTCTTTGTTGCTACCGGTGATGGCGTTAGAAATGCCTGGCGAATCCTATTGCCATTTTCTGCTGGAAGAATTGTAGGGTATTCGTTGTTGGGCGGGCTCTCTGGTTTTCTGGGATTGATTGTCCAGGATTGGATAGCCGCGCCTTGGGTGCGCTGGGTGTTAGGTGGAGCGACCATTGTTGTCGCACTTTCACTGCTATGGAGGCGGCGTCTGCGTGGTGCGGGTTGCAGTGTAAAGCAGTCAACCTCCGTGACGGTGAAAATGCAGCCTGCAAAGAAAAAGGAATTAACATCAACCTTGCCGGGGGGCTTGTTTGTTATGGGTATGGGTATGGCGCTGAACCCCTGTGCGCCTTTGACAACAGTGATACTGGCTGCAGCAACAGCAGGCAGTGCTTATGCAGGGCTGATGCTGGGTGTTGGTTTCGGCGTGGGCGCCGTGCTTGTGCCTACTTTCATATTTGCTTTTGGCGTCGCTCATTTTGGTGAGCAGGTGAAACTGCATTTGTCCCGCTGGGGTAGATCGCTTGAAAACGCCAGTGTGGCACTTTTGATTTTGATGGGTTTTGGAACGGCAATGGGTTGGAT
>JAPHUG010000222.1 GCA_026197195.1 Sedimenticola sp. | reverse complement strand
TAGTTTTTCCGTGCAAATACAGAGCGTTGACCCAGTTCAGCGTCAATTGCCACACCAAAGGTTATAGCCATACGCACGGCTTCTCGATTGAGCACCGGCAAAACCCCCGGCATTCCCAAGTCAACATTACAGGCCTGGGTATTCGGTGCCGACCCAAAGTGGGTAGAGGCCCCGGAAAAGATCTTGGACTTGGTGGCCAACTGGGCATGAATTTCAAGCCCGATAACTGTTTCCCATTGCATAATCTGTCTCTATACCCTGAACTTTATTCGAACCCGGCAGGCGTCGCACTGTGCCAGTCGGTCTCCTGCTGCAGGCGGTGTGCCACATTCAGCAGCTTGGCCTCTTCAAAATAGTTGCCAATCAGCTGTAACCCCACAGGCATTCCGTCTACTGGCTGAACCGGAATTGACATACCGGGCAGCCCCGCAAGATTGACCGCAATGGTGTAAATATCGGAGAGGTACATGGTGACGGGGTCATCCGCCTTTTCACCAATCCCAAACGCCGTTGAAGGGGCGGTTGGCCCCATAATGACATCCACCTGCTTGAAGGCCTCTCTGAAGTCATCTGATATCAGATGGCGAATCTTTTGTGCCTTGAGGTAATAGGCATCGTAGTAACCGGCCGAAAGGGCATAGGTTCCCACCATGATGCGTCGCTTCACCTCAGGACCGAACCCCTCACCTCGGGAGCGTTTATAGAGGTCTTCCAGATCCTTCGGGTCACTGCAGCGATGGCCGTAGCGAACGCCATCAAACCGTGACAAGTTGGAAGAGCACTCAGCCGGGGCAACCACGTAATAGGTAGGCACGCCCAATTCGGTGTTGGGCAGACTGATCTCAACCAGCTCGGCCCCCAGGCGGACATACGCTTCCAGGGCGAGCTGGATAGAAGACTCGATGGCGGGATCCAATCCGCCCCCCAGATACTCTTTTGGAATACCGATGCGCAAGCCGCTCAGGTCATCATTAAGCGTCGCTGAATAATCAGGAACGGGTTGTTCGGCGCTGGTAGAATCGCGTGTATCAAAGCCCGCCATTACCTGCAACATGGCCGCCGCATCTTCGGCCGTCTTGGTCATGGGGCCACCCTGATCGAGTGACGAAGCAAAGGCGATCATGCCGTAGCGGGACACCCGCCCATAGGTCGGCTTTAGCCCGGTGATCCCGCAGAAGGCGGCAGGTTGTCGAATCGAACCGCCGGTATCTGTACCCGTCGCGGCTACGCACAAGCCGGCCGCAACCGCCGCAGCCGAACCGCCCGACGACCCCCCGGGAACCGACCCGGAACGCCAGGGATTGTGGACAGGTCCATAGAAACTGTTTTCATTGGACGACCCCATGGCGAACTCGTCCATGTTGGTCTTACCCAGCATGACCGCCCCCGCCTGCTTGAACAGCGAAACGACATGGGCATCATAGGGGGCGATGAAGTTATCCAGCATCTTCGAACCGCAGCTGGTTTTTACCCCGTCGGTACAGAAAATGTCTTTATGCGCAATCGGTATACCGGTCAAAACCGAGGCATCGCCAGCCTTAATCCGCTGATCCGCCTGCTCTGCTTCCCGCAATGCGGTCGCATCACAAACCGTGACATAGCTATTGAGCGCCGCATTAAACCGGGATACCCGATCCAGGTAGGCCTTCGTTAACTCGACACTGGAATATTCGCCGGCCCTTAAACCCTGCGCCAGTTCAGAAATCGTCTTGTTATGCATTCAATTTATCCATCTAAAAACCGCAGCCAATCAGTTGCGCCACACACTCACCGTTATTCGATGACCCGGGGAACCAGGTAGAGACCCTCTTCCGTAAGAGGGGCAATCGACTGAAACTGGTCACGCTGATCCCGCTCTGTAACCACATCCTCACGCAGTCGCTGGGTCATATGTAAAGGATGGGCCATCGGGATTACGCCCTCCGTATCGGCGGCATCCATCTGTTCAACCAGATTCAAAATATTTGACAGATCAGAGGCCACGGCTTCCAACTCATCTTCACTCACTGCCAGGCGGGCCAGGTGGGCGATCTTTTCAACGTCTGATCTTTCCAGAGACATAGATTCCTCAAGCTACAGGTAGTTGTTAAAGCGACATATGGAACGGTGTATCCAGAAAAACCGCGTGTTATTTGACCTCTCACACCGGCCTATCGGATGGAATATTTGTGTCAAAGCGTTTCCAAGGGGGGGAAATTAACACATTTAAGCGCACTCGTGCAGCTGCAGAAATGATAAACTACCGCTCAAATATGGATATTTTCCAGCAGAGTTCCTTGCCCAATGCCCCCTGCGATTGCTAGATTACGTCTTTTCTCAGGGCATCACGATGGAAACGGCGCCCTGCTATAACTAACGACACACCTCACGGGATATCAATTTCGCAATGTTTAGACGCATACGCGGGCTTTTCTCCAATGATCTCTCTATTGATCTTGGAACTGCCAACACCCTGATTTATGCACGCGGCCAAGGCATCGTGCTCAATGAACCCTCCGTAGTAGCCATCCGTCAGGACCGAGGGCCAGGCAGTGGCAAATCTGTTGCCGCCGTAGGCGAAGAGGCTAAGCGGATGCTGGGACGCACCCCAAACAACATTACGGCCATCCGCCCCATGAAAGATGGCGTGATTGCCGACTTCACCGTCACGGAGAAGATGCTGCAGCACTTCATTCACAAAGT
>JAPHUG010000084.1 GCA_026197195.1 Sedimenticola sp. | reverse complement strand
GCGGATCTACCTGAATAATCACCATTACAGCGTTGGGCACGTAGCGGAATTTCACCGCTTTCCCGATTCTCCCGCTCAATGAAGGCGGGCACCTGAAGCGTTAGGCAGCATGAATGATACACGTTTTACTTTAAAGTTTACCTTCCTAATGCTGAACGCCATAATAGCTGTTTGTTAATCCGGCAGGTGATAAGAGATTGAAACAGCTCATCTTGGGTGGTGCGCGTTCGGGTAAGAGTGCCTTGGCGGAGCGTTTGGCAACGGGTATGACGGGGGATGTGCGTTATATTGCAACGGCGATGCATCAAGCCGATGATACCGAAATGGTTGAACGGATTCGGCAGCATCGTGAGCGGCGTCCCCGGCATTGGACCTTAATTGAGGAGCCGATCAAGCTGGCAGACGTTATTCAGGATAATCAGGGCGAGGGGCGCTGTCTGATTGTTGATTGTTTAACCCTTTGGCTGTCAAATCTGCTGCTGCTTGAGGATGATAAACAGTTTCAACTTCAGACAGAGACATTATTCTCCGTGCTTTCTGGATATCGGGGGGATTTGATTTTTGTCGGCAATGAAGTGGGTATGGGTATTGTCCCGCTGGGCGAGTTGTCACGCAAATTCCAGGATGAATCAGGCAGGTTACACCAGCAACTTGCTGCACTCTGTGACCGGGTTATATTCACTGTGGCGGGTCTGCCACTTGTAATGAAAGGGGAAGCGTTTTGAAGCCAGATTGGTTAAGTGATCCAGTAAAACTATCAGACCAGACTATTGCTGGTAGGGCGACAGACAGACAGTCGCAGCTAACCAAGCCGCCCGGCTCTTTGGGCATGCTGGAGGCATTGGCCATACAGCTCAGTTCACTGCAACAATCAGAAAAACCCGCTGCAGATAAGGTGCAGATCAGCATCTTTGCGGCTGATCATGGTGTCGCTGCGTCGGGCGTTTCAGCCTTTCCCCAAGAGGTGACGGTGCAGATGATTGCCAACTTCTCTGCCGGTGGTGCGGCCATCAGTGTTTTGGCCCGTTCTTTATCCGCTGAACTTGAGGTCGTTGATGTTGGGACGGTGGTAGCCCCAGCGGCACTGCCTGGTGTAATCAGCCACCGTGCCGGGGCTGGAACCGCCAACCTTCACACTGAAGATGCAATGAATGAAGCGCAGCTTGTTACGGCACTTAATGCCGGGCATGAAGCGGCACTTCGTGCTAGAGAACGTGGTATGGATCTGTTTATTGGCGGCGACATGGGTATTGGAAATACCACGCCTGCCGCCGCATTGGGATGCGTCTTGTTGAATGCGGATCCTGGACAACTTGCCGGTCCGGGTACCGGTTTGGATAGTAACGGTGTGGCCCACAAGGCCAAGGTGATACGTGAGGCGCTCTCCCGTTACGACGACCTCTCTAGCCAACCCCTGGAAGCGTTACGTTGTGTAGGTGGATTTGAGATTGCTGCCTTGGTTGGGGCCTACATCAGTTGTGCACAACAGGGTATCCCTGTTTTGGTGGATGGCTATATTACAACCGCTGCAGCGTTAGTGGCTGTCCGTTTTAAACCGGAGGTTCGAGAATGGCTGATTTTTTCCCATCAATCGGCTGAACCTGGCCATTTGGCTATGCTTCAAGCACTGGATGTTAATCCGCTTTTGAATCTGGGTCTGCGATTGGGTGAGGGGAGTGGGGCTGCCACAGCCGTACCTTTATTGAGGGCGGCCTGTAGCCTACATAATAACATGGCAACCTTTGCTGACGCCGGAGTAGCGGAGAGTTAGTTGTATGAATCTGATCAAGAGAGTGGGCTGTTGCAGACAACAACGATAGACCTCCTAAGACATGGTGAACCAGAAGGTGGAACGCTTTTCCGGGGTTGGCGCGATGATCCATTGAGCGCGGAGGGTTGGGCGCAGATGCGTCATTCGACGAGAAATCCACCTCCCTGGGAATTGATTATCAGCTCACCTTTATCCCGGTGTTGTCATTTTGCTGCAGAGTTAAGCCAGCGCCTTGGTGTGCCTATGGAGAAGGATGATCGCCTTAAGGAGATCGGTTTTGGTGAGTGGGAAGGGAAGAGTCCTGCGGTGCTATATGACGAATCACCCGATCGTCTGAGCGCATTCTGGCAAGATCCTGTTAAGAATCCTCCCCCGGGTGGAGAACCGATGGTGTTGTTCCAGTCTCGTGTTGAATCTGCCTGGCAGGATATTCAGGTGCATCACGCAGGAAAGCACCTGTTGATTGTCGCGCATGGTGGTGTGAATCGTTTGATTTTGGGCAAGGTGCTCGGTATGTCTCAAAGTCATCTGTTCCGAATGGAATGGCCGTTTGCAGCGGTTAGCCGGGTGAGCCTGCAAGATGGTTATCCTCAGCTAACTTTTCATTGTGGATCATTGGATTAAATGACACAGCGATATGCTCCATTTATTTTGAACGGGATATAGCCGTCTTGTCGAAGTCAGCCTCTTTTTTTTATGCGTTAGGTTTTCTGACCCGACTCCCTGTGCCTGGGATGGCGTCGCTACCGAGTGAGAAGGAGCAGGGCGAGAGTTTGCTTTTCTATCCCCTGGTAGGGCTGATTATCGGTCTGATATTAGTCGTAATCGCTTATCTATTGAGTGACGTCGAGCCGTTGTTAACATCAGCGATTCTCCTGACAATCTGGGTGGGCATAACCGGTGGGCTGCATATTGACGGCCTGGCCGATGTGACCGATGCCTGGGTGGGTGGGCAAGGTGATCGAGAACGGACGCTCTCCATCATGAAGGACCCCACCTCGGGACCGATGGCTGTTGCCAGCGTAGTGCTGGTGCTATTGCTCAAGGTTGCCGCCCTCCAGAGCCTTATTGCAACAGCTAACTGGACTGCTTTACTGTGGGTTCCCGTTCTTGGCCGGGGTGCACTGATCGCTGGTTTTGTCTATTTGCCTTATATCCGCTCCGGTGGATTAGGGGCCGTCCTGGCCGATAATCTCCCCCAGTCAGCCGCAAAAAAGGTTTTGTTAATTCTTGGCTTAGGCAGCTTTTTGCTCTGGGGCTGGAGTGCGGTCTGGATCATTGTTGGATGCGGTTTTGTATTCTTCGTGATCAAAACAG
>JAPHUG010000019.1 GCA_026197195.1 Sedimenticola sp. | reverse complement strand
CAAAGTCGCCTCATTGCAGGAGCGTATGGCCGACAACCCCATTGAGGGCGAGTTGGGCATAGCCCACACCCGATGGGCTACCCACGGCATGCCGGCTGAACGCAATGCACACCCTCACATGAGCGGTGAACAGATCGCCGTTGTCCATAACGGCATTATTGAAAATCACGCCGAGCTGCGTGAAGAGCTGTTGGCCAAGGGCTATCACTTCTCTTCCGAGACCGACACGGAAGTGATCGCCCACCTGATGGCCGAGGCACTGAAACAGAGCAGTGATCTGTGCGATGCCTTTAAATCCATTGTCTCCCGGTTGGTAGGTGCTTACTCCCTGGCAGTCGCCAGTCCGGATGACCCCGACCGTATTGTCGTGGCCCGTGCCGGATCGCCGCTGGTTGTGGGGTTGGGTGAAGGTGAAAACTTCGTCGCCTCCGATGTGTTTGCCCTGCTCACCGAGACACAGAATTTTATCTTTCTTGAAGAGGGCGACCTGGCCGATGTACGACGGGAAGGTGTACAGATCTATGACAGCACCGGCGCACAGGTCGAACGCCCGGTGGTCTCGTCCAAACTGAATGCCACCGCAACCGACAAAGGCAACTATCGGCACTACATGCTGAAAGAGATCTTCGAACAACCCGCCGTTGTCGCCGAGACCCTGGAAGGACGCATTCACAAAGGCCGCCTGCTTGAACAGAGCTTCGGCTACGAAACCACGGAACTGCTGAACAAGACCAAACAGGTACAGATAATCGCCTGTGGCACCTCCTACCATGCCGGCATGGTAGCCCGTTACTGGTTCGAAGAGATTGGAATCCCCTGCCAGGTGGAAGTGGCCAGTGAGTACCGTTATAGAAAGGCGGTGGTGGCACCGGATACCCTGTTTGTCACCATCTCCCAGTCCGGTGAAACGGCAGATACCCTTGCAGCCCTGCGCAGCAGTCGATCCCAGGGCTTCCTGGGCAGCCTGGTGGTCTGTAATGTGCCAGAGAGTTCACTGGTGCGAGAATCCGATGTGGCCCTGATGACCCGTGCCGGCCCGGAGATTGGGGTCGCCTCGACCAAGGCCTTCACCACTCAGCTGGTGGCCCTGCGACTGCTGGTATTAGCCATGGCCCGCCGACAAGGCATCGATGAGGCTCAGCTACAGGCTTGGGTGGAAGAGCTGCATGCCCTGCCCCGTCAGATGGAGGTGGTGCTAAAACTGAATGACGCCATCGAAAAGATGGCCGAAGGATTTGCCGACCGCACCAATGCCCTGTTCCTGGGTCGCGGCCCGTTCTACCCCATCGCCATGGAAGGGGCGCTGAAACTGAAAGAGATCTCCTATATCCACGCCGAGGCCTACCCGGCTGGCGAATTGAAACACGGCCCCCTGGCCCTGGTGGATGCCGAGATGCCGGTGGTCTGTGCCCTGCCGGATGATCCCCTGCTGGAAAAAGTTCTCTCCAATCTGCAAGAGGTAAGAGCGCGCGGGGGCGAACTGTTCCTGTTCAGTGATCAGCGGGTCAAGATCGAGCTGGATAACTACCAGAGCCTGACCCTGGACGACATCTGTCCCACCACGGCCCCCATTGTCTATACCGTGCCACTGCAACTGCTCTCCTATCATGTCGCCCTGCTCAAAGGTACCGATGTGGATCAGCCAAGGAACTTGGCGAAGTCTGTGACGGTGGAGTAATCAGCCTCTAGTCATAAATGTGGGGGTGTGCAGGGGGGATTAATCCCCCATCCTGCACACCCTCTATTACTCACAAGCAAACCTATTCATACACATATTCATGTGTCGATACAGCAGGCGAATTCTCTGTTTGCCTATAAATTTTCATGATCTGGCCAGCTCATGAAATTATTTCACCCTCATTCCATTCTCTGATAACCTTCTACAAACAAAAGGGATATCTGCGGGCAGGAAGCCGAATAACCACCTCCCCCAGTCTTTCCTCCGAATCTGTTTAATAAGAATAGTGCGTAGCGCGATATGTTGCATATGATACTTAACCGAGCGGGGTTGCTGCATTTCTCACTTACGGCAGTGAAGAAGTTGCATGATCAGCGTTAGGACCAAAACAAGCACAGAATAATGCCAGAGATAACCTTTCTAGAAGTCCCCTTTAATGAAAAGTCAGAAGCCAAGTCACGCGGGGCAAAGTGGCATGCAGAAAAAAGAAAATGGTTTATTCCAGAGGATGCAGATAAGACGAAATTCGAGAAATGGATTCCAGAATATGAATCGGAGTTCACGCTAAGGGCTATAGCACCGTTTTATCTAATAGTGGCCACTGAGATTTGTTATAAATGTAGTAATCCATCAAAGGTAATCACATTTGGTGCAGCTGGCTGCGAAGGAGAAGATGAGAACGAGTCTGTGCCGGTAAAATTTGAATATATTGCAGTTTTGCCATATAGGCTTAAGAACTTTGTTGAAACCAATTATCCAAAATACTATCTCGACTGGTCAAATACCACCGAGTCTTTTTATTACATCAATCACTGCGAACATTGTGGTACTGTTTTAGGAGACTTTTTTATGCACCACGAACCAGATGGGGCATTCTTTCCACAATCTCCAGAGGATGTAAAGGAGATGGAAGTAATAGAATTAAAAGGCGATGGGTTTGTGAAATTAAACGCAGAGCCATCGTGGGGTATTATGGGTTTCATCATGGAGTGTGCAACTGTTGAAAAATATCAGCCATAACACGGTGCTCCAGGTCGCTCCGCTTCTGCGCTGCTCCTTTAGTTGCTCTGCGGCAGCGGTCGCCTGAGCTTGGTCGCGATGTAATAAAAATGAGACTATCTGAAAAAACACTAGAATTAAATATTAGCTCGCAGTTATCTGCGTACCTTCCTAAAGGGAAAAGTATTTTTTGGCTTGGCTTAATGCAACAACGAGAAGCACGAGCATGTTTTGATGCATGCACTAAACTTAACGGCAGGCTTATAATTATTCAATTTAAAGCATCAAATCATGTTTTTAAAAAATGTGGACGCAGGAAATTACTTGCACCCAAGTACCAATTAACAGCATTAAAACGTCTTACTGATTCGTGCTAGAGGTCTGTCTTTTATGCGTTTCCATTAGTAGGAAATACGCTAGATATTAAGAAAAACCCAGATCTTTTATCACAAACATGGCTTTTAGATGTTGCCTCTTTAACTTATTTGGGCCACTCAACAAAAAGTGATGGCACCATTTGAAAAACGGCTGCCATAATATGTATGTTGAACCAGGAAAAGTAGAGATTCACTCTGATCCTATTCATGAAAATTTAATAAATGTAACAGACTTTATAAAAGAAAACTTTAGAGGCACTGATGGTGTTGGCTCTAAACTTGATAATAACTTTTCTGCTTTGGGAAAATAAGCATATCTTCAGCAAAGGAGCCAGGGCTGCAGTAGTGTTTAGCTCTAACAATGAAATAAACAAGGACACGTAAACAACACGTTCCTGATATTAAAATGTACTGCACTACATAAATGCAAAGGTGGTTGACAATGGAACAATCATGTCTTTTTGGTCCAAGGTTTCTAGAAAAGTTTGTTGGTAAACACATTCTTTATGATCCTAAGGTTGCAATTTTGGAGCTGATAGCAAATGCTTGGGACGCAGGGGCACAAGAAGTACAAATAATATGGCCAACATCCGAAAATGAACTCTACTTTTCTATCGAAGATGATGGTGAAGGACTGACTGAAAAGGAGTTTTTATCTCGTTGGCGTACTCTTGCCTACGATAGAACTGAAGTTCAGGGTGAAACGGTTGTAGTTAGTAACAAGGTCAGGTCAGTTTTTGGTAGGAACGGGGTCGGTAGATTTTCGGGCTTTTGTTTTGGTGAGAAATACTTTGTTGAGTCATCCAAGAATGGCGAATCCATTCTCTACGAGGTAAAAAGTGGATCGGGTGAGGTTCCTTTTACATTGGAAAAGCACGAGCCTAAAAGTGATCGAAAGTCAGGTACAAGAATTTATGTAGATTCTCCATCTGGGCTAAGAGTCAAAGAAGACCAAATTTGTGCGGATATTGGGATGAGGTTTCTTACTGACCCCTCGTTTTCATGCTATGTGAATGGAGAGAAGGTTAAGTTTTTCCATATACATGAGTCAAATATATCAGAAGAGAAATTAGT
>JAPHUG010000498.1 GCA_026197195.1 Sedimenticola sp. | reverse complement strand
GCGGCTGGATCATGAACCGAGCAAGGTCCGACAATGACCAGAACACGGTCATCCTCATCGTGAAGAATACGGTGGATCGCCTGACGCGCCTCAAAAACCGTATCAGCAACCGCATCCGTAACGGGGAATTCTGCCAGTAGCTCTGCCGGGGCGATAAGCTCTTTAATGGCTTCGATGCGAAGGTCGTCGGTTTCGTGGCGCATGATCTCTCTCTCGTCAATAACAGTAAATCGATAATTGTATAGTGAAAGTGAAGCGGACGACAGGCGCCCCTGACACCTTCAGACGGTTTGTGTATGCTTTGGTTCTTGTCACCCCATAATGAGCGAGGCACAACCCTATGACGGACCTGACACTGGTGATCGGTAATCAGAACTACTCGACCTGGTCGTTACGGCCCTGGTTGTTCCTGGCACACCATGGCATCCCTTTTAATTGTAAAAAGGTGAAGCTGTTTACCGAGAGTATGGAAACCGACCTAGCGGTGCACTTTTCTGACACCAAGGTACCGGTATTGCAAGAGGGTGAGCTGGAGGTGTGGGATTCCCTGGCGATACTGGAATACCTGGCAGAACGTTTTCCGGAGAAGAGGGGTTGGCCTGAAGCGCGGGCTGCCCGTGCCGTGGCCCGTTCCGTGTCAGCGGAGATGCACTCCAGTTTCTTTGGGTTGCGAAACGAATTACCGATGAACTGTCGCCGCCGCTTTCCCGGTTTCAAGCCAGGCCCGGAAGCCCAGCGGGATATTGATCGGGTGCTGGCGTTGTGGCAGCACTGTCGTAACACTTATGGTGCGTCAGGTCCCTGGCTGTTTGGTGAATTCTCTGTGGCCGATTGTATGTACGCACCTGTGGTGATGCGGCTACTCAGCTATGAGATAACACTCGATCCGGTATCCAAAGCCTATACCGAGACGGTGTTTAACTGCCCGGCCATGCAGCGCTGGATAAGCGAGGGGGTGGTTGAGCCTGAGGTGATCGAAGAGGATGAGGCCGACTGGCCGAGCGAACCGTTCTAAACCAAACGGCGGGTTTCATCAGTTTTCATCGGTATTTAGCGTGCGATGGCTCTGTTAGATTGTCCATGATTGAGTCATTAGAGAGAGGTCATGGTCGTTGGAGATCAAGATTCATCGCCAGATTGATGAGGTTCCCCCCGCGGAGTGGAATGCCCTGGTCAGGGATAATAATCCGCTGGTGCGGCATGAGTTTCTTCAGGCGATGGAGCAGCACGGCTGTGTGGGCGAGCGGTTCGGCTGGCTGCCGTGCCACATTGCGCTTTATGAGGCGGGCCGGTTACAGGCCGCTATGCCGCTGTATGAAAAGTACAACTCCTATGGCGAGTTTGTGTTTGATAACGCCTGGGCGGATGCCTACCACCGGGCGGGTCTCGACTACTTTCCCAAACTGGTTTCCGCCGTTCCCTATACGCCGGCAACGGGACAGCGGATGCTGGCCCTGCCTGAGCGGGCCGATGAATTGTTCCCGGTTCTGCTTCAGGCCGTGATGCAGCTGGGCGAGCAGATAGGTGCCAGTAGTTATCACTGCCTGTTTCCCAGTGTGGAAGGGTATGACTTTCTTGCCAGTCAGGGACTGCTGACACGGCATGATGTGCAGTTTCACTGGCCCAATCGGGACTACCGTGATTTTGACCAGTTTCTTGCGTCATTGGTGGCAAAAAAGCGCAAAAATATCCGCCAGGAGAGAAAACGGGTGCAGCAGGCCGGTGTGACATTTCGACGACTGAACGGCGATACGGCCAGTGAAGCGGATTGGCAGCGGTTTACCTACTTCTATAACAAGACCTTTCAGGAAAAGTGGGGAATGGCCACCTTTAATGCCGGCTTCTTTCGCCAAGTGGCCGAGCAGATGCCTGACCGGGTGCTACTGGTACTGGCCGATCTGGATCAGCAGTGTGTGGCCGGTTCACTGATGTATCAGAGTGATACGACCCTCTATGGTCGACACTGGGGGAGTGATAGCCGGTTGGATGGGCTGCATTTTGAAACCTGTTATTACCAGGGTATCGAGCACTGTATTGAACAGGGTTTACGCTGTTTTGAACCCGGCGCCCAGGGCGAACATAAACTCTCACGCGGTTTCCTGCCCACCGTCACGCGCTCCAGTCATTGGGTCTGGGATAGCGGGTTTCGCGAACCCATCGCCCGCTATACCGAACATGAGCAGGCGGCTATTGCCAACTATATGCAACAGCTGCAATCCTCTATCCCTTATCGTTGCAAGTCAGGATAACCGCCCTATGAAACCCTATTCCGAATCCTGTGATCAGAACCGTGAACCGATTTTGTCGGTGATCCAACCGCTTTTCGCCAACGCCACGGCTGTGTTGGAAATCGGCAGTGGTACAGGACAACATGCCGTTTTTTTCGCGGAGAAGATGCCCCATCTCACCTGGCATACCAGTGACTGTCCGGAGTATCACGACGGGATAAAGTTATGGCTTGCAGAGGCCGGGCGGCCTAATGTGCAGTCGCCCCTGGTGCTCGATGTGAGTCGCTCTGCCTGGCCTGAGGTGGTTGTAGATGGTGTGTTTTCTGCCAATACGGCGCACATCATGCACTGGCGGGATGTCGAGGCGATGATGGCCGGTGTCGGGCAGTTGCTGCCATCGGGAGGTCTGTTTGCACTTTATGGCCCGTTTAATTACAACGGTCAATTCAGCAGTGAGAGTAATGCCCGTTTTGATGGCTGGTTGAAGTCGCGTGACCCCGGGATGGGGGTGCGCGATTTTGAAGCCGTGAATACGCTGGCCAAAACCGCCGGTATGCAGTTAGAAAAAGATTACGAGATGCCGGTCAATAACCGAATACTCTGCTGGAAGAAGCTATAGCGTCAGGCAGTCTCCGGTGAGGTGATGCTCTGCTTAACCAGTTCCCGTGTCTGCTCTACCCAGGCCTCACGCTCTATACGCCCAGGAAAGTGCAGGTGGTTATTCAACCAGAGGGTGTTTTCCTTGTTAAGCGCGGCAATCTGGTAATAGTGAAAAATGCCCAGATCATTCAAGGTCTTCTCAATCTTGGGGCCGATACCGCGAACCTTTTTAAGATCGTCAGCGACCCCTTTGGGTTCGGATAACGCCTCAGGCTGCCAGGCATCATCGATCTTGGGTTTGCTGCTCTGAGGGGCCGGGGTAGCGGTCTCGGTGGCCTGTTCCAGTTCTCTGACGCGTTTCTTATAGTCACCCAGCTCGGATTTGAGAAGGGCCATCATGATGTGGTCACCGCCTCGTGCGCTGGGCTCATCTGCACTTTTTTCATCATCCTGAAAGGCGTGGGTAAAACCACGCAGCAGCCAGCCCACGACACCACCCAGGCCAAATGCCAGCAGAATCCAGATCAGAATTTGAAAAAAAAGATAACCCATTGCTACATTCCTTCAGGAAGCCCTGTGCGTCTGGTGTTGTGAGTGCTGTGCGGATTCATTCTACGGATCTTTTCCAGGTCTGTTAACTACTGTGCTTTTATCGAGGATGACCAGTCAGAACCGCTGGTTGGTTTTTGGGTTTTAACGGGTGCTGCCGAAAAGCTGAATTCATCTTGAACGCTCTCTACCCCATGCAGGTTTTCAGCCAGCTCCAGTGCTTTCGTGGCCGCCGTTTCGGAGGGTGCCTTGCCGCTTAATAGCAGGTTGCGTCCGTCAATCTCCAGCTCGACCCAGGCCAGGCCCTGTTCATCAAAGGCACTCCTGCCCCGGTTGGAT
>JAPHUG010000260.1 GCA_026197195.1 Sedimenticola sp. | reverse complement strand
GGACTTATACTGCGAAGCACAGGGAAGTGCGGGAGCAGATTTGTCCAGGGAAGGACTTATACTGCGAAGCACAGGGAAGTGCGGGAGCAGATTTGTCCAACCCAATAAAATTCACCAATAAAAAACTCCGGCCTGGGCCGGAGTTTTTATTGGATGGTGTTTGAAACCGGTATCGGCGTTAAATTTTCTTCGCTTGATCGATTGCGTTACCGATATAACTGGCGGGGGTTAACTCCCTCAGAGCCGCTTTAGCCTCTTCGGGCATAGCCAGACCATCGACAAAAGTACGCAGTTCCTCAGCACCGATACGTTGACCACGGGTCAGATCCTTGAGCTTTTCGTAAGGTTTCTCAATGCCATAGCGACGCATGACCGTCTGTATGGGTTCGGCCAGCACTTCCCAGTTGTTGTCCAGATCATCCGCCAGAATTGCGGCGTTGGCTTCCAGTTTGCCGATGCCCTTGAGAATAGACTGGAGCGCAATAGACGTATAGGCAAAGCCAACACCCACATTGCGTAGCACGGTTGAATCGGTCAGATCGCGCTGCCAGCGCGAGATGGGGAGTTTCATTGCAAGATGATTGAACAGGGCGTTAGCGATGCCAAGGTTACCTTCGCCGTTTTCAAAATCAATCGGGTTGACCTTGTGCGGCATCGTGGAAGAGCCTACTTCCCCTGCCACGGTCCTCTGTTTGAAATAGCCCAACGAGATATAACCCCAGATGTCCCGGGAGAAGTCGATAGTGACCGTATTGAAACGGGCGGTGGCATCAAACAACTCCGCCATATAGTCATGTGGCTCGATCTGGGTCGTATAGGGGTTCCAGGTTAGTCCGAGGGACTCAACAAACTGCTGGGCAAAACCTTCCCAGTCAATTTCCGGATAGGCTGATAGATGGGCGTTGTAGTTGCCTACGGCGCCGTTGATCTTGCCCAGAAGCGGGACATGGGCTACCTGGTCACGCTGACGCTGTAAGCGATAGACGACATTGGCCATCTCTTTTCCAAGCGTACTGGGAGAGGCCGGTTGCCCGTGGGTGCGTGATAGCATCGGGATTTCGGCATGGGCATGAGCGAGCTTGCGTATGGCCTCAATAAGCTGATCCATCTCGGGAAGCAGTTGTTGTTCACGACCCTGTTGCAGCATCAGTCCATGGGACAGGTTATTGATATCCTCAGATGTACAGGCGAAATGGATAAATTCACTAATTGCCTCCAGTTCGCTGTTACCCGCAATTTTCCGCTTCAGGAAATACTCAACGGCCTTTACGTCGTGATTGGTCTCACGTTCGATATCCTTTACCTGCTGGGCATCGTCAGTGCTGAAATTGGCTAAAATGTCATTAAGTGCCGTTTTTGCATCGGTACTCAGGGTCGGCACCTCGGCTATTTGTGCATTATCGGCCAGGGCCAGCAGCCATTTGACTTCAACCTGGACACGGGCATAGATCAGGCCATATTCGCTGAAAATAGAACGAAGATCGGCGGTTTTGCTGCCATAACGGCCGTCAACCGGAGAAATAGCGGTTAGAGTAGAGAGTTCCATGAGATTCCTGCATGCAGTTCTGACTGAAAATCAGAACATTATATCATTGGCCTGAGTGGAAAAACCAAACCAATTGGTCTGATCTCTTTTGATGCTTTTTTCGTGAGAATGCTTCTCTTACTCGCTAAACCTTTCGCTATAGGTTAATATCTTCGCACGAAATATTCAGATAAAAGGATGATTGTCCAAATATTTCATATTATTTTTTAAGATAAATTTCTGCTGCGGTGCAGAAATTTATCTTGTTTTGCGCTATAACTAGAGCCTGGTCATTGAATGGCCAGCTCTAATCCCTTGAAATTTTGATGAAAAGAGCCTGATCCAGGCATCAACCCAGGAGGATCACTCGGTGTTAGAAAGTTATCGCAAACACGTAGAAGAGCGTGCCGCAGAAGGTATCCCTGCGCTACCCCTCAATCCAGAGCAGACGGCTCAGCTGGTTGAGCTACTGAAAAATCCACCTGCAGGTGAAGAAGCCTATCTGTTGGACCTGATCACCAACCGTGTTCCTGCCGGTGTCGATCAGTCCGCCTATGTCAAGGCCGCCTTCCTGGCCGATATTGCCAAGGGGACTTGTAGTTGTCCGCTCATCGATCGTGTCAAAGCGACTGAACTCCTGGGCACCATGCTGGGTGGCTACAATATTGCGCCTTTGGTTGAGGCGCTGGATGATGACGAGCTGGCTGCAACGGCAGTGAAGGCGTTGTCCCATACCCTGCTTGTGTTTGATGCCTTTAATGATGTCAAAGAGAAGGCGGATGCTGGTAACAGCAATGCTCAGGCGGTTCTGAAATCCTGGGCAGAGGGTGAGTGGTTTACTGAGAACCCTGAGCTGGCTGAAAAGGTGACCCTGACCGTATTCAAGGTGACGGGTGAGACCAATACAGACGATCTCTCTCCTGCACCGGATGCCTGGTCCCGTCCTGATATCCCGCTCCATGCCAATGCCATGTTGAAGATGGAGCGTGAAGGTATCGTACCTGACCAGCCGGGTACCATTGGACCCATCAAGCTGATCGAGGAACTGAAAGCAAAAGGGCATCCCGTTGCTTACGTGGGTGACGTGGTTGGAACCGGTTCTTCCCGTAAATCGGCGACTAACTCCGTACTGTGGCACATGGGTGATGATATTCCATTCATTCCAAACAAGCGCGCAGGCGGCTACTGTCTCGGTGGAAAGATTGCACCTATCTTCTTTAACACCATGGAAGATGCCGGTGCCTTACCTTTTGAGTGTGATGTTGCGAACATGGCCATGGGCGATGTGATTGATGTCTATCCTTATGAAGGTGTGGTTAAAAATCACGAGACGGGTGAAGAGCTGTGTCGTTTTGAGCTGAAAACCGACGTTATCCTCGATGAGGTTCGTGCCGGTGGTCGTATCCCGCTGATTATCGGTCGTGGTTTGACTGCACGCGCCCGTGAGGCGCTCGGACTTGAGCCATCAACCCTGTTCAAGGCGGCTGCACCGGTAGCGGATACCGGCAAAGGCTACTCGCTGGCACAAAAGATGGTCGGCAAGGCGTGTGGTGTTGAGGGTGTTCGTCCCGGTGCCTATTGTGAGCCCAAGATGACCACCGTTGGTTCACAGGACACCACCGGTCCCATGACTCGTGATGAGCTGAAAGATCTGGCCTGTCTGGGCTTCTCTGCCGATTTGGTTATGCAGTCTTTCTGTCACACGGCGGCTTATCCGAAGCCTGTCGATATCACGACTCATCACACCCTGCCTGATTTTATCTCGTCCCGTGCCGGTGTAGCACTTCGCCCGGGGGACGGTATTATCCACTCCTGGCTGAACCGTATGCTCCTTCCCGATACACTGGGTACCGGTGGTGACTCCCACACCCGATTCCCGATTGGCCTCTCATTCCCGGCGGGTTCAGGTCTGGTGGCGTTTGCTGCGGCTACCGGCGTTATGCCGTTGGATATGCCCGAGTCGGTTTTGGTTCGTTTCAAGGGCAAGTTGCAGTCAGGCATCACGTTGCGTGATCTGGTCAATGCCATTCCTTACTACGCCATCAAGCAGGGTCTTTTGACGGTTGCCAAAGCCGGTAAGAAGAATATCTTCTCGGGCCGTGTGCTGGAGATTGAAGGGCTGCCTGACCTGAAGGTTGAGCAGGCATTTGAGCTTTCTGATGCTTCTGCCGAGCGTTCCGCGGCAGGTTGTACCATCAAACTGGACAAAGCCCCCATTATTGAATACCTCAACTCCAATATCACGCTGTTGAAGTGGATGATTGCCAGTGGTTATCAGGACCCACGTACCCTGCAGCGTCGGATTGAGGGTATGGAAAAATGGCTGGAAAATCCTGAGCTGCTGGAAGGGGATGCCGATGCAGAATATGCGGCGGTTATTGAGATCGATCTGGCGGATGTGAAGGAGCCTATACTGGCTTGTCCAAATGATCCTGATGATGTCAAACTCCTGTCCGAACTGGCTGGTGAGAAGATTGATGAAGTCTTCATTGGCTCCTGTATGACCAACATCGGACACTTCCGTGCCGCTGGTAAACTGCTGGAAGGCAAGCATGACCTGCCAACCCGTCTCTGGATGGCTCCGCCGACCAAGATGGATGCCTATATCCTGAATGAAGAGGGTTACTATGCCACCTTCGGTAAGGCGGGTGCACGTATGGAGATGCCCGGTTGTTCGCTCTGTATGGGTAACCAGGCGCGGGTCAAAGACAACGCTACGGTTGTCTCTACTTCAACCCGTAACTTCCCCAATCGTCTGGGTACGGGGGCTAATGTCTATCTCTCTTCTGCAGAGTTGGCAGCGGTGGCCTCTATCCTGGGTAAACTACCCACGGTTGAAGAGTATATGGTCTATGCGGATCAGATTGATGCCATGTCGGCTGAGATTTTCCGCTATATGAACTTCGACCAGATCGAGGCTTATCAGTCAGTAGCGAATCGGGTGGAGTTCACCGCCTGAACCCTGTCTGAACGGTAGTAGAAAAAAGCCCCGGGGTTGTGATGCTCCGGGGTTTTTTATGGTCTGTAACCCGATATCGAGGTAGCCAGATCTCCCGTTAAAAATGGATCTATGGCTGTTTTTCCGTTACCGGTTTAAGGTAGTTAGGGCGTTTTATCAAATAGCGGCTTTCAAATTCATTGACGGGTACCGGCCGGCCCAGCAGGTAACCCTGCCCATAATCGCACCCCAGTTTTTTAATGAAGGCGAGTTGCTCTTCAGTTTCCACACCTTCCGCGGTCACCATCAGGTCCATATGCTTTGCCAGGGCTACAATAGAGGTGACAATAGCGGCATCGTTGTTATCCTCAATTACATCTTTCACAAAAGAGCGATCAATCTTTAGTGATGAGATAGGGAATCGCTTTAGGTAACTGAGAGAGGAGTAGCCGGTTCCAAAGTCATCAATCGCCAGTGAGATTCCCATATCGCGAATCTGTGTGAGGGTTTTGACAGCGGCGTCGGCGTTATCCATTAATACACTTTCGGTGATCTCAAGCTCCAGGAGGTCGGGTGATAGGTTATTGGTACTGAGTTCCCGGGCGATGGTCTTCAGTAATGATTTATTAAAATGACGCGCAGAGATATTGACGGCGATGTGCAGATGTCTGAACTCTGTTCCCTTCCATAACGCCAGTTGTTTGCAGGCGGTCTTGATGACCCATTCACCAATAGAAACAATCATCCCGGTGTCTTCCGCGAGCGGAATAAAGTCAGCAGGTGAGATCAAGCCTTTCTCAGGATGATGCCAACGTATCAGCGCTTCCATTCCAATCAGTCTGCGATTGGTAATATCAAATTTGGGTTGATAGTAGAGTTGTAGCTGCTCTTCATCCAGGGCATGCCGCAGACTGCCTTCAAGCAACAATAAGCGAATTGTCTGGTCATTCATGTCGCTGGTGTAGAACTGGAAGGTATTTCTACCTGCATCCTTGGCACGATACATGGCCGCATCTGCACATTTCATCAGGCCGTCTACACTCACATCATCATCAGGGAAGAGGCTGATCCCGATACTTACAGTCGGGAAGATTTCGATCCCTTTAATGACCATTTTTTTAGAGAGACTTTTAAGGCATTTTGTCGCTACAGATGCCGCGCTGCCCGGGTCCAGTAACTCTTCAAGAATGATGACAAACTCATCCCCACCGAGTCGGGCTACGGTATCGTCACCCCGAATGGCTTCCTGCAGACGAAGCGCGACCTCTTTCAGCATGCCATCACCGACGTCATGTCCAAGCCCGTCGTTAATATTTTTAAATCGATCCAGGTCAAGAAACAGAACGGCGACCTGTCGGTTGACACGGTGTGCCTTACGCATGGCGTGATCCAGTCGATCATGAAACAGGACCCGGTTTGGTAATCCTGTCAATGCGTCATGGTGTGCCTGATGTCTCAGTTGGGCCTCGTTCTCCCTCAGTTGTCGCTCAGTCGCCAGCCGCTCCGTGATATCTTTTGATGTCTCTATGATGCCGATCAGTTGGCCATCATTTCCCTGGTAGGGCGAGGCGTCCAGCTCGTAGAGCCGGGTGCCGCCTGATCCACATTGGTGTTCATGGATCAGCGTGACCGGCTTGCTTGTGGTCATCACCTCTTTAAGCGGGCAGGGATGATTCTCACCGGAGCAGGGCGTTTCTCTGCCGTGTGAGACCTGATAGCAGAAATAGTGTCCATCAGGGATACTCGTGTCGGGCAGGTTTTTCCGGGCGGCTTTATTCATCATGATGATTTGATAATCACTGCGAATCACCATGATCGGATCGATCACGCCATCGATAACCGACTGCAGGAACTCCTGTTTTTGTTGGACTGCAAGCTCTGCCTCTTTTCGTATTGAGATGTCCTGCACCATGGCGAGATAGAGTTGCTCGTCGCGGATCTGCACGGGGGTCATGATGAGATCGATAGGAAGCAGGCTGCCGTCACGATGCTGACCGGTTACTTCAATGCGTTCCTGATTGTACTGACACCCATCAGAGAGGCAGAACAGCTCCTTTAGCCCCTCTTTACTGCTCAGGCTGATCTCGTTGGGTAGTAACAGTGCCAAAGGCTTGCCGATGATGGTTCTTGAAGTGAAACCAAAAATGCGTCCAGCAGCAGGATTAAAATCACGAATAATACCATCACTGTCTATCAGCAGGATGCCATCTCCGGCGGCTTCAACGATGGCGCGTGTGCGTAGTTCACTCTCTTCCAGGTCATCCGTGCGGTTTTGGATGGCCTCGGCCATGGCGTTAAAGGCCGATGAAACCTGGGCTATTTCATCATTGCCCCGTGTTGTAAGGCGGGCTGCATAATTGCCACCCGCAAGCTCGGAAGTGGCTTTGGTTAAGCGGGTTATTCGAGTCAGTAGCGTCTGTTTTATGAGAAGAAAAACCGCCAGAAATGTCACGATGAAACCAAAAAGATAACTAAAACTGGAGTTCCATAGCTGAGTTATGGCGCGTTTCTCCATCTCCTCGGCAGGTAACTTAATACTTAGAATGCCCCTTAATTCGCCCAGCTTGTATTCATAGGCGTTTTTATAGAGCGCACGAATGCTGGACGGGGCGTTCTCCTGTTTACCGTGGCATAGCAGACAATCTTTGGTCACCCAGATGGGGCTGGCGAAATGGTAAAAGGGCTTTCCTTTGGCTGTGAAAGGTACCATGCGTTCATCAACATCGGCATTGCGTCTGAAGTATTGGATGGCCTCCATCTCTATGTTATCGGCCAGTAAATCCGGGTTACGCGGCCGATCAGACACATTATTAAAGCTGAGGCCGGATGTGATTGACTGTTTGAACTCCTCTGAAATACGGGACAGGGCGTGTGCAGGAAGCAGGCCGACGGTTTTATCATTTAACGGAATACCACTGATCATAAACTGATGTCGATATACCCGACGGGTCGCCGCCATCATGCCTCTGATCAGGCGCGCCTCATTAACCAGTTCAAGAACAATGGCTTTACGTGTGTTTTGATAATCCAGATAGGTCAATATGCCAAATGAGAGCAGAAAGACCGCTCCAATGGTGATGAGCAGCTTTGTCTTTAGATCCAGCATGGGGAGGCTGAAACCTGGTTGCAGGGACAATCCTTGTGAATCCGGTCCATCATGGTGCTCTCTGTGGTTATGCTGTGTTGACCTACACAGGCTAGCGACCGACTTCAAAGGATGTTAATTGATCCTGGTCAACGTATAGGGCTATTTTCCCGGTGGAGTGTACGGAAAATAACCTGCCAATTAATTGACCTATAACAATAAAGGTACTCCTAGATGGGAAATAAAGGATGAGTGTGGCTGGAGGTGCAACTAATCTAGCTGTTTTTATCGGGTTGTGCTGTCTGAGGCTGCTTTTCAGGTTGTGTTGCCTGGTGATAGAGCGATCGGGACTTTTCAGCTACGGCGGCACGCCATTCCCGGCCCTTTTTAGCAGCAGTGGCCCCCATTCTCTTCGTTTCATGCCATGCTGCACGGGATTTTTCCGTGATGATTGCGCTTGTCTGTTGCCCTTTCTCTTTGGCTGCTTGATACCAGTCAGCTGTTTTATCGAGGGTGGCAGACCCCAGTGCCTTCCCTGATTGAACGGCGGTTGCGCCTAACCGCTTGGTTTTATCCCAGACATTCTGACTATCGCTTGCTTCAGTTTGATTTGGGGTGTCGGATAGATCGTGTGGCGGGCTGCCGGCGAGTAGGGAGAGGCTCATCAGTGAAAGCCAGAGTAACAGCAGGAGTCGGTAAAGTGGGTTCATGATCATGGTTTGATTCCATTGTTGGTGAGCGTCTTATTGTGACACCTGCAAAACAACGGAATCGTTGTGTGGTTCCCATTTACCAGCAAGCCTGCGATGAACCGGATGATCTGTGACCACCCGCACATCAGGATTCGTTAGAGTATATGCAGAAGACGACGTGCCTCTTCTGCCAGTTTTTTTCGATTGAAAATAATCTGCCAGCGGCTACCACCGCATTGCCGCCAGAGCATGGCTGAGCGAATGCCCGATAGTAGTAACGCCCGTATTCGATTGACATTGTCAGGATTCTGTAAGTGCAGAGGATCACCCTGAACCATAATACGAGGTTTTAACGTGCTGATACTGGTGGAGTAGATATCAGCCAGTTGGGCGATAATATTGGCATGCAGCAGATGGAAGTGATCCCTGCGCTGATCCGCAAGTTCGATGCCTTTCCTGATGTGATCCTGCATAGCGGGATTTTTACCCAGCTTTCCTTCCAGGTGCAGGAGTGCGATGACATACTGTGTAACCATAATGTCGTCAGCTCTTTTTTCTCCCAACTGTTGCTGTATCAGTCGCAAGCCAGATTCAATTCCTCGCAAACCGCCAAAGACATCCTCAACCGTGTTGGCATTGATTTTAAACAGGCTTTGAACACTGGCCTCCATGCTCTCTGTGTCGGTGACACCTTGCTCAGCGATTTTGGCGGCCAAGTGCGCGGCCTGGAAAACACCGGCCAGGGCGATACATCGTTCTCTATTACTCTTCATTAAAAAGCCTGTTCTATAATGCCGCCGCCAAGACAGATTCGCTCTTGGTAGAATACGATCGATTGTCCCGGTGTGACAGCGCGCTGTTTTTGATCAAATTGCACCTGAATGTGGCCCTTTTCAAGTGCAATGATTTGGCATTTCTGTAGTGGCTGGCGGTGCCGGATGCGGGCAAGGCACGCCAGTGGCATTTCGGGTGGTTTACCGGATACCCAGTGGAGCTGACTGGCATTTAGTCCTTGCTTTAGCAGTAGGGGGTGGTTATGTCCCTGTGCCACAATCAGTCTGTTGTTGGCCAGGTCTTTCTCCACCACAAACCAGGGGTTGGCTTCGCTGTCGGCTCGTCCACCAATGCCGAGTCCTTTCCGTTGGCCCAGGGTGTAATACATTAATCCCTGGTGTTCCCCGATCTCTTCGCCTTCCGGGGTGACCATCTTTCCTGGGTTGGCAGGAAGGTAACGACTCAGAAACTCTGTGAATTTTCGTTCCCCGATAAAACAGATGCCGGTGCTGTCTTTTTTCTTGTGATTGGGTAAGCCCGCCTGTTCGGCTAGTACGCGGACCTCTGATTTGTCCAGCTCCCCAAGCGGGAACTGACTGAATCTCAGCTGTTCCTGACCGAGCATGTAGAGGAAGTAGGTTTGATCCTTGTTTTCATCTTTTGCACGGATCATCGCTACCTGATCAGCATGATGGGCGAGGGCAGCATAGTGTCCTGTTGCGATTCCCTCTGCCCCAAGATGTAGGGCGTAATCGAGAAACGCCTTGAATTTGATCTCTCTGTTACAGAGGACATCGGGGTTAGGGGTGCGACCGGCTTTATATTCAGCAAGAAAATACTCAAATACATTATCCCAGTATTCGCCGGAGAAATTGACCGTATGAAGATGGATGCCAAGCTGATCGGCAACGGATTGTGCATCGGCCAGATCCACGGTCGCCGAGCAATACTCCTGGGTGTCATCCTCCTCCCAGTTTTTCATAAACAGCCCTTCAACCTGGTAACCCTGCTCAAGTAAAAGCAGGGCGGTAACCGAAGAGTCGACCCCGCCGGACATGCCGACGATTATTTTCTTGCCTTTATTCATTCGCTATTTCTGTGTAAATGACTGGCCGTTCAGCCATGCTTTAAGCGGCTGGATAACCGGGGGTTGTCCGTTGGCATAAAACCAGGAATCGACAGCATAATACTGTTCGCCTCTGTTCTCGATAATAGTGGCAGTCCAATGGGTATTAAACAGCCAGAGTGTGCGTTTCTTTCGAGTACCAACCTGATGCCATTTTAGCAGATTGTCCTGCTGCATGAGTTGTAGATAGGTGGTGGTATTCAGCGACTCTGCGATGCAGTCCAACTGGCCTGGTGATGATCCTTCGCCATCGTTCTCTTTCAGGTCTTGGTCGGTGCCGTTCAGTTTACCGACCAGTTGTTCCATTTTGGCAATGGCTTGCCTGATCTGCTGACGCTCAACTTCGGGTGTGCTCGCGGCTGAAAAAAACTGACGAATCGTTTGCCACTGGTCACTGCTCAGGGTAACTGGGCGGATTATATCGCAATGGTAATCGGTGCAGGTATCGAAACTTGGTGGAGCGTTCCACGCACTTGCTGTCGTTGATACGGCAAGCGCAATCAAGAGAAATGGCCAGGCTATTTTCATTGTCCTGCCGGATTCCATCCCGCTGCCCACTGTTTCAGTGGGATGATCTCAGGGGCTATACCGTTGTCATGAAACCAGGAATCGACAGCCCACTCTGTTTTAGTGTCCTGTTGTTGGATAACGGCCGTTGTGTGTGGCCAGCCAAAGAAAAAGAAACCTCGTGTAACGGGCTCTTTCAGATGATGCCAGCGGAGTGCGCCGGCTTGTTGGATCATATAGAGGTAGTTTGTGGTATTGGTTGATTCATCAATACAGTCCATGCGATGTCCGGATGGATCACTGGGTGATTCATTG
>JAPHUG010000401.1 GCA_026197195.1 Sedimenticola sp. | reverse complement strand
GGAAAAGGGCATGAAAGGCCTCTCCGCTCCGAAGATTGAAGGCAAGTTTTCTCTGCGCGCCTCCATTACGGGTGAGATTGTCATGGACGAGGTGTTTGTGCCTGCAGAAAACCTGCTGCCGAATGTAAAAGGGTTGTCAGGTCCCTTTGGCTGTTTGAATCGTGCGCGCTATGGCATTGCCTGGGGTGTACTGGGTGCGGCTGAGGATTGCTGGCACCGCGCGCGTACCTATACGCTGGATCGTAAACAGTTTGGCCGTCCTCTGGCTGCCAATCAGTTGATACAGCTGAAACTGGCTAATATGCAGACTGAAATCACCCTGGGATTACAGGGTTGCCTGCAACTGGGTCGATTGTTTGATGAGGGCAACGCTGCCCCTGAAGCGATCTCCATGATGAAGCGTAACAATGCGGGTAAGGCGTTGGATATTGCCCGCATTGCCCGTGATATGCACGGTGGTAATGGTGTCTCTGATGAATTCCATGTCATTCGTCATGCCATGAATCTTGAAGCGGTTAATACCTATGAAGGGACCCATGATGTGCATGCGCTGATTCTTGGCCGTGCTCAGACCGGTATCCAGGCCTTTGCGCCATAGACTTTTCAAGTGAATGCCCGCTGTATCAGTTTATGCTATGCATCGTATGAACGGATACTAACTAACACGTTCTCCTATTCTCTCTTTGGGGTGCCCTTATTGGCACCCCATTTTTTTTAGATGGTTACAAAAGAAACAAATGCTTCATTTTTGTGATTTATCAGGTAATTAATGTGATACGGATAACAAAAACACACTAAATTAACTGTAATGGAAAAACTTCCAACTTCTATGCTTCTAGTTCGGGGATTATTTGTTTCATTTAAAACTAATATAAAGGAGGGTGGGGTGAAATCTATTTCGCTTAAGTATCGCATGATGATGTTGGCCATGTTGCCAACACTGTTGGTAAGCATCGCCATTTCGAGCTTTGCCATTTTTGAAACCCAAAACTTCGGCAAGCTGAATAACGCTACCTTTCGTGATCAGATGTTGACGTTACGTCGGAACGAGCTGCATAGCTATACCAATCTGGCGGAGTCTGCCATTGATGCTTACTACAACAATTCCATTCTGGCGCCGCAACAAGCACAGGAAGCAGCAAAAGGCATTATTCGCAAGCTGAGTTATGGTCCGAGTGGCTATTTCTTTGTTAATGATTACAAGGGTACCACGCTGGTTCACGGTGCCAAGCCCGCATTGGAGGGTCGTAATCTGTGGGATTTGAAGAGTAAAGATGACAAGTTTCTGATCAGGGATATCGACCAGGCGGCCAAGGAGGGTACGGGGTTTACCGAATACATGTGGGATAAACCCGGTTTTCCTGACCCGGTTGGAAAAGTCACTTATGTGAAGACCCTGCCTAAATGGGACTGGATTATTGGAACCGGTCTTTATACAGATGATATCGAGGCCGTTCATACCAAGCTGAATCAGGAGCTGGATGCCAACCTTAGTCAGAGCCTGTTGGTTTTTCTTGGCCTGTCGGGAGGTTCACTGTTATTTGCGGCCTTACTGTTTGGCCGCTTGACCCTGAAGCAGGGGGATAGCGCTGATCACAAGCTAAAAGCCCTCTCCGATCAGGTAAATCGTGCGCAGGAGCATGAACGCCAGGCGATTGCTTCTGAGATTGAAGACAACGTACAGGAGCACCTGGTCGGACTGAAGGAGCGTTTACCTGAGTTGTTGGCGGACAAGGGTGTGAGTGATGAAGTGATCACCTTGCTTAGTAGTGAGGTGGGTAAGGCAGCCAAAGCGGTGCAACAGATTTCCCACACACTGAATCCCAAAAGTCTGGACGAGCATGGACTGTCGTATGGTTTGGATATCCTGTGTAAACAATATAATGATCGAGGCAGGGTGCCGGTCAAACTGTATCAACAGGGTTTATTGACGAAACGTTTGCCCAAGGAGGTTGAGTGGGAGTTGTATCGGGTGATTCAGGATGTGATGCGTTTTGTTGAACAGAGTAGTGGTGAGGGAAAAGTGGTTGTCAGGAGTAGTTTCTCGGATGACGCCGTGCAGGTGTCCCTGTTGGAAGATCGGGTAGGTTTTGATCCCAAGTCGAATTCCAACAGCGGTTCGGATATGGCGGCGATGTTGCTGAATACCGTTATTTCCCGTGTGGAAGGGGTTCGGGGCGAGGTCTCTGTGTTTGGTACCAAGGGTACGGGCACGTTATTGAAGATCAAGGTAGATATAGCAGAAGAGGGGATGGCTATGGAGCCTGCCCTGGTGACTTAGTCAGGCTGTGTCAGCAAAACACGCCTTCATAGAGATGGTGCTTTGGAAGGCGTGTTTTGTCGTTGGTCTTACTGGGGGGCTTTAAACTGATCCCGCTCTTCCGGGGTGTTGATGTTAAGAAAAGTCTCAGGCGCATCCGAAAAATCGACAGTGACGGTATTATGTTGTCCATACCACTTGTCGATCTTACGCTCACCCGATGCCAGAAATGTGCTCAAAGACGCTTCAAGCTGGGTGCTGATTAAGGCATAGACGGGTTGCATCCGATGACCATCATGGGCCACGGCAATCTCAGCACCCGCCGATTGTTGTGCACGATATAAGCGTTGAATGAGGTCAGCAGGCAGGCAGGGGCCATCGCAGGGAATGGTGACAATAAAATCACTCTCGACGCTATGCATCGCTGCCAGAAAACCGGCCAGTGGACCCTGAAAATCATGCAGAGAATCACTGATAACCGGATGCCCGTAGGCGCCATAACGTTCAGCATTACGGTTGGCATTAATCAGTATCGCTTCTGCCTGGGGGGCGATACGCGCGAGGACATGTTCAATTAACGGCTTACCATCCAGCATCACCAGCCCCTTGTCTTCCCCGCCCATGCGACGGGCCATTCCTCCCGCCAGGATCACTGCAGTGATGGATTCAGATGTCGGCTCGTTGGTCATGATTTCTTTGGTTTCCTGATGTTTTTAGGGGGCTGGTCAAATAGAAACTGCTCGACGCCATGGTAGAGCAGAAAATGTTCGCCTTTGGCGCGGGCAACCAGGGTGACCCCCAGTTTCTGGGCCAACTCAAGTCCCATTTGAGTCACCCCCGAGCGAGAGAGCAGGATCGGTATACCCATCTGCGCTACCTTGATCACCATCTCTGATG
>JAPHUG010000344.1 GCA_026197195.1 Sedimenticola sp. | reverse complement strand
TCTGGATAAACACCCCGGGAGTCGAATTATCCATGACCCACGATTGACTTGGAATACGCTTGATATCGCAGAACAGAAGGGTGGGAAGGCGATACAATGCAAAACCGGGCACGCCTTTATTAAAGAACGTATGCGCGAAGAGGATGCCATCTATGGTGGTGAGATGAGTGCCCATCACTATTTTCGTGACTTCTTTTATTGTGATAGCGGCATGATCCCCTGGTTATTGGTAGCTGAACTGGTCAGTCAAAAAGCGCTACCCCTCTCCGCAATGGTTGATGATCGTATTGCCCGCTATCCCTCACCTGGTGAGATCAATCGAAAACTCAAAGATCCCAAAGCGGCTATCGAGAACGTGCTTGGTGTCTACCAGGCGGATGCGATTGATATTGATTATACCGATGGTATCAGTGTGGAGATGGTTGACTGGCGCTTTAATCTTCGCAGTTCGAACACGGAGCCTGTTGTTCGCCTTAACGTGGAAAGTCGGGGTGATGTGGCGTTGATGAAGCAGAAGACTGATGAGATTCTGGCGCTTCTGTGTGACTGACTCTTCAAGCCAATTTGTTTTGAAAATAATTAATCAATAGACAGAGAACACTTTTGATGACGCTGATTTCACAGAGCAGTGAATGGCAGGCACTTTCGGCACACTGGCAAAAGATGCAGGATGTGCAGATGCGGGATCTGTTTTCTGCCGATCCTGATCGCTTCAACTTGATGTCAGTTGAGGCCTGTGGTCTGTTGCTTGATTATTCAAAGAACAGAATCGATCAGAATGGATTGAATTTACTTCAGCGATTGGCTGAAAAGGCCAATCTCAAACAGGCCATTGACGCACTTTTTTTAGGTGCTCCTGTTAATTCCACGGAGCAGTCGGCCGCCCTGCATACTGCTTTGCGTTACCAGAAGGGGGAGTCCCTGATCTACGAAGGCCGGGATGTGATGGTTGATGTCACGGCTGTCCTTAACAAGATGGAGCAGTTTACAGCTGCTCTTCGCGCAGGTGAGTGGCGAGGGGCAACAGGCAAGCCCATAACTGATGTTGTTAATCTGGGTGTGGGTGGTTCGCATCTTGGTCCCAAAATGGTCACTGAAGCACTTGCACATTATGCTAATCACACCCTGCGATTGCATTTTGTATCCAATATTGATGGCACCCATCTGAGTGAAACACTCCGTCATTTAGATCCCCATACAACGCTGTTTACAGTGACATCGAAGTCGTTTGCAACACCTGAAACTATGGCCAATGCCCGGGTAGCCAGGCAGTGGTGCCAGGATGGCATGGGGCCTTCTGTGGATGTGCTTAAACATTTTATTGCTATTTCGGCGAATCGGAAACGAGTGGCCGAATTTGGAGTGGCGGAAGCTAACTTCTTTCAGATCTGGGATTGGGTGGGTGGCCGTTTCTCTCTCTGGTCTGCAGTGGGATTACCGATTGCACTCTCTATTGGTATGCCGCGTTTTCGTGAGTTATTGGCAGGCGCAGCAGAGATGGATGCGCATTTTAGAACAGCTGATTTTGATAAAAATATCCCGGTACTGCTGGGCCTTCTGGGTATTTGGTATATCGATTTTGCCGGTATTACCAGCCATGCTGTGATGCCCTATGATCAGTATCTTCGTTATTTTCCAGCCTATCTGCAGCAGCTTGAGATGGAGAGTAATGGAAAATCGACTACCCTGGATGGTCAAACCGTTGACTATCAAACCGGCCCCTTTATCTGGGGGTCGGTCGGTTCAGATGGACAGCACTCCTATTTTCAACTCTTTCATCAGGGTACGCACCTGACCACTACGGACTTTATTGTGCCTGTTAACAGCCACAATCCCTTGAATGGGCATCATGAAAAATTACTGGCCAATTGTCTGGCACAGACAGAGGCAATGATGACAGGCGTATCGATAGAGGAAATATGTCGGGAGGATAAACAGTCGATTCAAACCGCTTCACTGGCTGGTTCGATACAGCAACACAAGACGTGTATCGGTAATCGACCCAGCAATACCCTTATCACCAAACTGATAACACCTGAAGTACTGGGTGCCTTGTTAGCCTGTTATGAGCACAAGACCTATGTGCAAGGTGTCATCTGGCAGGTGAACCCATTTGATCAGTGGGGGGTTGAATTGGGTAAGAAGCTGGCCCGGGTGCTGGAGCAGGAGTTAGTCAGTGATAGCAATCAGGGTGTGCATGACGCATCAACGCAGGGGTTGCTGAACTACTGTCGTAAAAACAGAAAAATCTAGCGCCTTATCCAGGAAAAAACAGAGACTTGAAGGATAGGATTAATACCTGGCTCTGTGAATGATTAACGAGTCTCATGAACCTAAAAGCCCACACTGTTGTGTGGGCTTTTGTTTTTAATTCAGTCAGTTAGACACTGAATGAAAATCACTCACTTGCGGGTGTTTCAGCGGCAGGGGCGGTAGGAGCGGCAGCCTTTTTGGTACGTCGTTTTGCTGTCGCTTTACGCTTTTTTGGCTTGCTGGCCTTGGCCCAGTCGCTCTCAAATTTATCCAGAACTTTCTGCTGTGCTGCAGATTTTTTCTGAGCATCAGCCGCAGTTTTGAGTGCGGTTTTTGCCTCTTTTAGCTGTGCACGCAGTTCTGCCGTTTTCTGTCCTGCAGCACGTAGCGCCTCTCTGGTCCGTGTAAGTGCTTTGACTGCGGCTGCGGTACGATTTGCTTTTACCTTTTCAGCAGCGGCATTCTTTTTGTCGCGCTGGGCGGCTTGTCGAGCAACGGCTTTATCCAGTTGCCCCTTAATTCTGTCTACACTCTTTTGAGCCTGAGTGGCTGCTTTGGTGTAGAGGTTTGCTAATTGTGTTTGAGATTTGGTGATGGTTTGCTCTAGCTGAGCAATAGGTGAAACACTTTTTTTAGCAGTGGTGGTTCTGGCTTTTCTTGTAACGGTTTTCTTTGTAACGCGCTTTTTACTTGTACGGGTTTTTTTTGTGACCATCTGAGGTTCCCCATGAGAGAGTATAAAATGCAACAGGTATTGGAATATCCCACAAATCGAATAGTGCCAAAGATAATTCGACTTGCCAATACCTAAAGTGTCAATATAGTGAAAATAATCAAGGGTTTTACTGTTTTTTACAATATTACACTTAAAGACTGCTATTTAACTGCATCTCTCTATCAACAAAATAGAACCAGGACGTAGTTGTTATATCACCATAAAGTCGACTATTGTCTTTTGTAATCCACTAATCCTTCATAAAGATATTGTTAGGTTAGACGCTAAACAGTGTAATAGATAATCTGTGTTCAGTTATTATTTCTCTCGCTGGATGCTGGTCTCCTTATTCATAAAAGCATTCACATGCAGTTACTTTTGGCAGTAAAGTTTTGAAATCCAGTACTAAAAATAAAGAGCTACAGCAACGGATGCTCTTGTTTACCCTTTTCGGAAGACAGGTCTTTGGCATTAATGTGCTTAAGATCAAAGAGATTATTCCTTATCACAAGATGAATACGCTTCCCGGTTCGCATGATGCCGTGATCGGTATTGCGCGTCTTCGTGGTCAACCGTTCCCGGTTATTGATCTATCAACAGCTTTGAAAATGCCCGTCTCTTCTGATCCAGATAACAGGCAGGCCTGCTCGATTATTATTTCTGAGTTCAATCGCTCACTTCAGGGGTTTCTGGTTAATAAAGTGGATCAAATCGTTTCGCTTGATTGGGGCGCTATTCAGCCGCCACCTACTTCAGTAGGACGATTTAACTACATTACGGGCGTGGTCAACAGAGATAATAAAATCATCGAGGTTATTGATGTTGAACGTGTGTTGAATGAAGTTGCGCCTCCATCAGACAGTACTGGACAAGGCATTAATCTTACCCAGGAGCAGCTGGAAGCTGTAAAGGGGAAGCTGGTATTGATTGTTGATGACTCGGCTCTGGCCAGGAAACAGATCACGCAAACGTTGGCGATGATCGGGATTGATCCCTTGGTTGCCAAGGATGGTAAAGAGGCGCTTGATTATCTCAACTCCTTGCAACTTGAAGGGCGAAGGGTTGATCTTATTGTTTCGGATATTGAGATGCCTGAGATGGATGGTTACACCTTGACCCGCGAAATTCGCAAGAATGAGGATCTTTCGTCGGTCTATATTTTGTTGCATACCTCATTGGCTGGTGCGGTCAGTCAGGAGTTTGCAGTGACCAGTGGTGCGAATGCCGCGTTAACCAAGTTTGTGACAGAGGAGTTGGCTGAGGCTGTCATGGTTGGATTGAGCCGTTCTGCAGAATAGTCAATGCTGAGAGATTGTGCTGTCGATCTGTTTTTGAAGAGCGGGTAAACTGGCACTACAACACTTCTGTAATTCGACCTGGTTATCTATGAGTACTACGCACAAGGCAGAGAGGATACGGGTAAGGGGCCTGGTTCAGGGGGTGGGTTTCCGACCCACGGTTTGGAATCTCGCAAATCGTTTAAAACTGCAAGGTGCGGTTTGGAATGATTCAGAAGGTGTGGTGATAGATGTTGTAGGTAAAGCCGAACAGATAAGTGAACTGATCCACTTATTACAACAACAGCCGCCTCCTCTGGCAAAGATCGAAAGCATTGAATGTTCTGAGTTGTCTACGGGCGTTTTCTATAATGGCTTTACCATCATAGAGAGTCAGGGTGGCCGGGTTCAGACCGGCGTTGTTGCTGATGCAGCAACCTGTGCGGCCTGCCTTGTTGATATCAATGATCCTGATAATCGTCGTTATGGTTATGCCTTTACAAACTGTACTCACTGCGGCCCCCGTCTTTCGATCATTAAGTCAATACCGTATGACCGTGCCACGACCAGTATGGCGGTATTTCAGCAGTGTGAGACGTGTCTTTCTGAGTATACCGATCCTGCCAACAGACGTTTTCATGCACAACCCAATGCCTGCGCTAAGTGTGGACCGTCGCTCTGGCTTGAAGATGTTTCCGGTGTGATTGAAGGCTCTCTACAGGCGGGCGAGGCGATCCGGCAGACCGCGGCACTGATTAAAAGCGGCGCTATTGTTGCCATAAAAGGTATTGGTGGTGTTCATCTGGCCTGTGATGCCATGAATGCTCAGGCGGTTACCCGCTTGCGTGACCGCAAGCGTCGATACCACAAGGCCTTTGCCCTGATGGCGAAAGACCAGGCCATGATCACTCGCTTTGCTTCACTTAACCCCACTGAACAAGCATTGCTTGAGAGTGTTGCTGCGCCCATTGTAGTGCTTGATCAAACCGGTTCTGAGAAACTTCCATCAGCCGTCGCACCGGGTCAGAACACGCTGGGCTTTATGCTGCCTTATACACCCCTGCATCATCTGCTCATGACGTTATTGGATCATCCAATAATCCTGACATCCGGTAATCAGTCTGATGAACCCCAGGTCATAGGTAACGCAGAGGCGTGTGATCGATTAGCATCAATAGCGGATTATTGGTTGTTGCATGATCGAGAGATCGTAAACCGTCTTGATGATTCAGTGGTGCGTGTTGTTGATGGTCAGCGCTGTATGCTGCGTCGTGCGAGGGGGTATGCCCCTGAGCCATTAACACTACCTCGCGGTTTTGAACAGGCTCCATCAATAGTGGCCTTGGGCGGCGAGTTAAAGAATACCTTCTGTCTGGTTAAACAGAATCAGGCGATTGTCTCTCAACATATGGGTGACCTCGAAAATGCGGCAACACTTGCCGAGTATCAAAGAACCCTCAAGCTCTACCATGAGTTGTATGAGCATCAACCCGAAGTGGTGGTTATTGACCGGCATCCCAACTATTTATCCTCTCAGTGGGGTGAATCTTTTGCAGCAGAATCTGTATTACCCCTGTTAAAGGTCCAACATCATCATGCACATATTGCCAGTACGCTGGCTGAGCAGGGTTATGCGCTGGATGGCGCCCCGGTACTGGGTATTGCGTTGGATGGGCTCGGCATGGGAGAGGATGGTGCCTTATGGGGCGGAGAATTTTTGCAGGTGGATTATCTCACCTCTGATCGACTTGGTTATTTTAAACCGATCGCCATGCTCGGGGGTGCCAAGGCGATGTATGAGCCCTGGCGAAATACGCTGGCCTATCTGATGAGCGAACTCAATTGGACCACCGTTACCACTCAGTATAGCCATTTGGAGCTGATTCAATTTCTACAGTCCAAGCCGATCAAGAACCTGCAACAGATGCTCGACCGTGGTTTGAATTCGCCAACGGCCTCCTCTTGTGGTCGTCTGTTTGATGCGGTAGCCGCGGCGATTGGGATCTGTCGTGAACAGGCCAGTCATGAAGGACAGGCGGCGATTGAAATGGAGGCGTTGGTTGAACGAAATGAGTTGGGGCTGCATGCAGGTCGCTACAGCGGTCGAACCTGCCAGATTGAGGGGCAAATCGTTATCGATTGGCAACCGCTATGGTCCACCTTGTTGGAAGATCTCTCTGCCGGTGTGGATGCCAGCCGGATTGCGGCACGATTCCATTCGGGTCTGATCCAAACTGTTGTAAAGATGACGGTCACTCTTTGTAAACAGCAGCAACTGAATACCGTTGTACTCTCTGGTGGTGTCTTTCAGAACCGCATTATCCTGGAGGGTGTGAGCCAGCAGTTGCGGGAGCATTCACTCCAAGTGATGAGTCCCAGCAGGTACCCCGCAAATGACGGTGGATTGTCATTGGGGCAGGCCGTCATAGCGGCGGCGAGGGCACTGAAAAAAGTGTCTGATTAAGGTACGCGCCCTGTCAGCTCTCAAAACAGCGGTTTTGTGCCTTCAGGTGTCGCAACAGGGCTATGCGTTCTTCAGCCGTGATGATGCGAGCATTTTCACCGTACTGCTTAAAGCCTGAGTAGGCTGATAGCGCATAGACGGGCATGAACAGTGTGGTGCCAATCCAGATAGAAGCGCCCTGATACGGATCATTATAAAAGTCCGGTTTGTAACTGTAAGTCTTGGGAACCTGGGCGGCCATCTCCTGTTCAAGGGCATAGCAGTTCTTGGTGCGATCCTCGGCGGATGGCGTGGGTACAACAGGGGTCCGGTAGAGATCGAAGCCCATGCCCGCCCTGCTTGGCTCTGTGGCGGTGGTTGATGGGCTACTCTCCGCCACAGCGTGCGTTGCGGATAATAGCAGTAGTAGCAGTGAAATCAGCCGCTGGCTATCCCGGTATTTAGTGCTCATCGTGACGATCTCCAGATTAGTCCCCAATACCCCCTGTAACGACCGATCTCCCTAATTGTTAATACCCGAAGTCGATCAATTTAAAGCGATAGCGGTCACAGGTTTGATTATTTCCTATGAAAAAGGTTGGAAAATGCTATAGTATAAGCAATTACTAATATTAGGGTTATCTGGAGAATGTGATGTCTGAGCTTGAATTTGAGTTCTCCCTACGACCGGGCTCTGATCCTGAGTTGGCACCCTATGTCGTGGAATTTATTGGGAAAACACTGGCGTGGGACGATCGGGAAGGGTCGGAAAAGAGAGTGGGGGAGATCCGGGGCTATAAACTGGACCTTGCCGCGGCGGATGTGGATGGCCTGGATCAGGCGTCTCTACTGGATTCTATCTGTCCTGAAATATCCGATTTTTCCCAAACTGCATTCGGTGATGCCGGTTGTCACTATCTACAGGAGATGGCTGACGGCAATCAGACCCGTCGCGCCTGCAGTGGTCTGGTTTATATCAATGAGATCAAGGTGGATTCGAATTATCGTGGACAAGGTATAGGGACGGCACTACTGGGCAAGATTGGCCAGATGGTTGGTATAGAGAATAGCCTGATTGCACTGAAGGCCTTTCCACTCTCAGAAGAGTATGGCAAACGGGTGCCTGATATCGAGGTTCAACGGGTGAAGCACTTTTATGAGCGCCAGGGATTCACCCACATCGGGGGTGAGTATATGGTCAAGCAAGCCAATCTATGTGATGCCGTTAAAAAGCACCAAACCTGGAGGAAGGGCCAGGAGCAGTCAGCCGTTATTGACCAGCAAGGCAAACGACAGCATTGAAAATACCCACATGAGCGGGTTCAATCTATGGTATAAAAAGCCTCTGAAATGGCTGGTGGATTGGCCACCTATGCCATGTCGAGTGCATTAATTAGAAAGGATTGTTCATGGCGGATAGAGGTTTTAATTTTTCCAGTTTTGTTATTCGATGGGTGCTGGCTTTAGTGCTGGTTTTTGCAACCTACAATCCATCAGGCTACTCCTGGTATCACTGGCTTGTAGGTGCTGAAAATATTGTCGATCCTCTGCTTGCCCTGGCCGCAATCTCGCTGCTGATCGGCTGGGTTATCTACCTGCGTGCCACGGCCCGTTCGTTAGGTATTATTGGCACACTGCTGGCCTCCGCCCTGTTTGCCACCCTGGTCTGGTCCCTCATCCACTACCAACTGATCTCGCTCGATAACACCACGCTGCTGGCCTATATCGTGCTGGTCATATTATCCGCGGTAATGGCTCTGGGTCTCTCCTGGTCCCATATACGCAGGCGTCTCAGCGGACAGTTGGATGTTGATGATCGGGATGAAGATTGATCGCACTTGTCTGAATGTTTGCAAGGAATGAGTGGATTGTCAGGTTTCTACCGACGGCTTGAGTCTGGTTTTTGCGCATGGGGTATTCGATGAATGATCAAAGGCCCTCTGGGCGCTATTTACGGCTATTGATTTGCCTGCAGCTTTTGTCGCTTCTCTTTTCGGGTGTTGCCTTCTCCCAAGACTCTAACCAGACGACACAACCCGAAGCTGTTGCCATAGCCACAGCGGGCCCTACAACCAGCGAAACCCTGGCTTCATTTGTTGAACTGCAGAAGACGCTTCAGAAAGATATTCTGCTGCTGAGTAAAAAAATAGTTGCAACCCAATCGGATACCGAAAAGGCTGAACTAAAAGGACAGCTGGATAAGCTCAAGAGCGATTTGGCCAACACAACCCGTAACTTTGAAAATATTGCCGCCGGTGTTGATATGACGGTGCTGCGGGGTGAGGAAGAGGAAGCCT
>JAPHUG010000367.1 GCA_026197195.1 Sedimenticola sp. | reverse complement strand
TGTAGAAGATAAGCTGGTACAGCTGGTCAGGATATCCGGCTCAAAATTGCCAGAAAAACAAAAAGATGCAAATAAATTGGAGGGCCCAGTCATTCCTGGAATTGATCAAGGCAACACGGTCAGCGGACAGGATGATGTGGATGATTTGCTCTCCAGCCTGGGCTTTTAGAGGTGTCAAAACATGGCCATTGATTTGGATGACGAGATCCTTCAGGACTTCCTGGTTGAAGCGGGGGAAATACTGGAGCAGCTGAATGAACAGCTGGTGGATCTGGAACAACAACCCGATGATTTTGATCTGCTCAATGCCGTGTTTCGTGGATTTCACACCATCAAGGGTGGCGCAGGCTTTCTAAGTATCGATCCCCTGGTTAATGTATGCCATGTATCAGAAGACGTGTTCAATGTGTTGCGGCAAGGGCAACGTAACGTTGATGCGGTTCTGATGGATGCAGTTCTGCAAGTTCTGGATGTCGTTAATGAGATGTTTGCTCTGGTACAGGCAGGTGAAGAGCCGGAAGAGGCGGATGCTGAACTGATTGCAACCCTTGCCCGTTTAGCCGTCCCTGAAGATGAAAGCGTAGAAACGCCTGAGCCTGTTGCTGAAGCGGTAGAAGCAGAACCAGATCCAGAGCCTGTTGAGGCGTCTTCCGCTACGAACCCATCCCAGGATCTTGCGCTGGGTGGAGATGAGATTACCGAGGATGAATTTGAAGCCTTACTGGACCAACTCCATGGGACCGGCAAGCACGCAGGTGTGCCTCAAGAGACGCCTGCCACAACACCAGCAGAAAAGGCTCCGGCACCTGCGGCTAGCAGCGGGGACGACATCTCTGAAGAAGAGTTTGAGAATCTTCTCGATCAACTCCATGGTAAAGGCCAGTTTGGTGGTGTGCCTGCGGGTGAAAAAGCCAATGCCACGGCAGGTGAAGATCAGGCCAAACCAGCAGTAAAACCCGCACCTGCCAAAAAGCCTGACTCGGACGAAATTACCGAAGAAGAGTTTGATGCGCTGCTCGATGAACTGCATGGAAAAGGCAAGTTTGGGGCTGTGAATTCATCTGCATCTGAGGCTGCAAATACTGAAAAGCCTGCTGCGCCATCTCAAAAGGCCCCACCTGTAACAGCCAAGCCCGCTGCAAAGGAACCGGTTAAAAAAGAACCCGTAAAAAAGGCGCCACCGCCTAAAGTGGCTGATGATAAGAAGCAGGCGCTTGCAAAAAAAGCGGCCCCGCCCGCAGAGACAACCATTCGCGTCGATACGGCACGTCTGGATGAGATCATGAATATGGTCGGAGAGCTGGTTCTTGTCAGAAACCGACTCGAAACATTGAAAGCCAAACTGGGTGACGAAGAGGTCGCCACAGCCGTTGCCAATCTGGATGTGGTGACATCAGATCTGCAAAACTCAGTCATGAAGACCCGGATGCAGCCGGTCAAAAAGGTGTTTGGGCGGTTTCCTCGCGTTGTACGAGACCTTGCTCGGAGCCTGAAGAAAGAGATCGACCTGGAGCTGAATGGTGAAGATACTGACCTGGATAAAAATCTGGTCGAGGCCTTGTCTGATCCCATGGTTCATCTGGTGCGAAACGCAGTTGATCACGGTATTGAGATGCCTGATGAGCGTGAGGCGGCTGGAAAACCTCGCAAAGGTACCGTTGTACTCTCGGCTGCACAAGCAGGTGACCATATCCTGTTAACCATCGCCGATGATGGCAAGGGCATGGACCCCAATGTTTTGCGCCGTAAAGCGGTTGAAAAAGGCATGATGGATGAAGAGGCTGCTGCCAGGCTTGATGATAAAGATTGCTACAACCTGATTTTTGCAGCGGGCTTTTCCACCAAAACAGAAATATCCGATGTCTCTGGACGGGGCGTGGGCATGGATGTGGTGAAAACCCGTATTGCCCAGATGAACGGTCAGGTCGAGATTGATTCAGAGTTTGGTAAAGGTAGTCTGATTACCATTAAGTTGCCACTCACACTGGCAATTCTGCCCACGTTGATGGTTGTTCTCGGTACCCAGCCTTTTGCATTGCCATTGGCTAGTGTAGTGGAGATCTTTAACCTTGATCTTCGTCGTACCAATACCGTTGATGGACAATTGACCATTATGGTGCGTGAACGCGCCTTACCGCTGTTCTATCTGCACAAGTGGCTGGTGCCTAGTGCCTCCCGAGGTAATCGGGAGTCGGTGGGGCATGTGGTGGTGGTTACCGTGGGTAATACCCAGGTTGGTCTGGTGGTAGATCACCTCATTGGGCAGGAAGAGGTAGTGATCAAGCCGTTGGGTGCACTACTACAAGGTTTGGATGGCATGGCAGGGGCGACGATAACAGGTGATGGTAACATCGCCTTGATTCTGGATATCCCGGGGCTAATGCGAAAATATGCACACCGCTAAGCTGACTATTTGTGATGTCGAGAAAACCGCAGGTCTTCTGGATAGTGCCCGATACCCTGACTGCACAAACCGGATGGCGCCCATATGATCGCCTCAAAGGTTCGTGTACTCGTTGTTGATGATTCGTCCTTTTTTCGACGTAGAATAGCGGAAATTCTGGGTAAGGACCCGGCTATTGAAGTAGTGGGTTTCGCTGGCAACGGTGAAAGTGCCATAACAGAAGCGCGACGGCTCAAACCCGATGTCATCACCATGGATGTCGAGATGCCGGTGCTGGATGGTATCAGTGCAGTCAAGCGTATCGTTGCGGAAAACCCCACGCCCATTTTGATGTTTTCATCACTCACCCATGAAGGGGCGCGTGCCACACTGGATGCGTTGGAAGCAGGTGCGGTTGATTTTCTGCCAAAACAGTTTGACGAAGGGCGAGGGCGGGATGCTTCAAGTCAATTGGCACGACGCGTACTGGCCATTGGTTCACGGGGTATCAATCGTCGTCTTGGTACCATTATTCGACCGCAACCGGTCGTGCGTGAGCGCAGCAAATCTGTTTCAGCCGCAAAGCACAAAGGCGCGTATAAGCTGATTGCCATAGGGGCATCAACGGGTGGTCCAGTGGCCATTCAATCGCTATTGATGACACTGCCCGAGTCATTCCCCTTACCCATTATTCTTGTGGTGCATATGCCCGCCAGTTTTACCCCGGCCTATGCTGAACGGCTTGATTCCCAGTGTGCTATTGGCGTCTCAGAAGCCGCCGATGGAGATCTGCTCCAACCTGGTCATGCCTATCTTGCCCCCGGTGGGAAGCAGATGGTTTTTGAACAGCGGGGTGAAGGAATCGTAGCTAGGATCAAAGAGAGCAGTTCAGATCAGACCTATCGCCCCTGCGTTGATGTCAGCTTTGGTTCAGCCGCAAGGCTGTTACCTGGAAAAGTTTTGTCAATCATCCTTACTGGAATGGGATCGGATGGTAAGCAGGCCGCCCGTGCGCTAAAGGATGGTGGTTCTACGGTATGGTCACAAAATGAGGAGAGCTGCGTGGTATATGGAATGCCTCAGGCAGTAGAAAAATCCGGTCTATCTGATCGTGTCTTGGCACTATCAGAGATTGGCCCAAGCTTAATCAAGGCGGTGTAATATGGATTATCTAAGCCTTGTGGGTGTGATTATTGCGCTGGTTGCCATTCTGGGGGGCAATGCCCTTGAGGGGGGTGACATTGGTGCCTTGGCCAATGGCCCGGCCCTGGTCATTGTCTTTGGTGGCACAGTGGGTGCCATTATGTTGCAAACCCCCATGTCGGTGTTTATTCATGCCCTAAGATCGGCCGGTTCGGTTTTCAAGCCAAAACAAAGGGTATTGCAACCCACGATCAAGAAAATCATCGACTGGAGTAACATCGCGAGAAAAGAGGGATTACTCGGACTGGAGACGATCGCGGAGAATGAGCCCGATCTGTTTATCCGTAAAGGTATGCAGCTGCTGGTTGATGGCAGTGAACCTGAAGTGATTCGCAATATTCTGGAGGTCGAGATCGAAACCCGCGAGCATCATGATCTGCAGGCGGCCAAGGTCTTCGAAGGAATGGGCGGCTATTCCCCCACCATTGGCATTATTGGCGCGGTCATGGGGTTGATTCATGTCATGCAAAATTTGGCGGATCCCAGCAAATTGGGCAGCGGTATCGCTACGGCATTTGTAGCGACTATCTATGGTGTAGGTCTGGCCAATCTGTTTTTACTCCCCTTTGGCAACAAGTTAAAAGCGTTGGCTTTGAGTCGTAGTCATTTTAGAGAGATGGTCATTGATGGCATTGTCTCAATAGCAGAAGGCGAAAATCCCCGAAACATCGAGTCCAAGCTACAGGGGTACCTGATCTGATGGCACGCAGGCGGCGCAGGCATGAAGAGCATGAAAACCACGAAAGGTGGTTGGTCTCTTATGCCGATTTTATCACGCTGCTGTTTGCCTTTTTTGTCGTGATGTATTCAATCTCCTCCGTGAATGACGGGAAGTACCGAGTACTCTCCAGCACACTTACGGAAGCCTTTGTCTCTACCGCCCGTTCGCTTGAGCCGATACAGATTGGTGAAGAGATCAGAGAGCTTGAGCCCCAGGTTGGGGATCTGACTATTATTGAACCGACCCCGCCTGACCTCTCACACCAAGATCCATTGGAAGATGAGAGTCAGGGTAGCTCTGTGGTCGATACCAAGACAATGGACGCGGTAAAAAACGATCTCTCCACCTCGCTCTCGGAATATACCGACCAGGGGTTGGTCAATGTGACCCGAACAGACCGGGGTATTGAAGTTGAGATGAAGAGTAATATGCTGTTCGAGAGCGGAAGCGCAAGGCTGTCACGAGAGGCACTTAAGGCGCTGAGAAAGGTGATTCTTATTGTAAAGCCGCTGCCCAACCTTATTAATGTAGAGGGGCATACGGATAATGTTCCCATCAAGACGATCAGCTTCCCCTCAAACTGGGAGCTCTCTGCAGCGCGCTCGGCAAGCGTGGTGCACTATTTTGCAAAACTGGGTGTTGAGTCCAGTCGCATGGCGGCTATTGGTTATGGT
>JAPHUG010000130.1 GCA_026197195.1 Sedimenticola sp. | reverse complement strand
TGGATAGTGCCGCTGTGAAAGAGTGGGCAGCGAAAAACTATTACGTTCTATCGGGTAAGACCGGTGAGGAGGCGCGTAAAGAGTTTGCCAGCTTGGAATCCCTGTTTGGCTGGACCTTGCATGATCTCGGCGCTGCCAAGATCAACCCGGAAAAACTTGCTATAGCAAAACCCTGATCAGGTATTAACCACAGGGTAAGGGGTGGCTAATGTGTCACTGTTAGCCACCCCTGCCCAATCATTTTCGAAATTCGACACAGAGGTGCGTGTGCCATGGAAAATGACAAAGGCAAACTCAGAAGAGACGATTTTAAAACGGGGATTGTGCTCATTTTGCTGTCACTGGCTGTTTTGTGGGAAGCCACCAGCTACCCGATGACCGACTCCTATGGTGGTGTGCAAAATGTCTGGTATGTTTCGCCTGCCCTGTTCCCAATCATTATTGGCTTAATCCTACTCGTTCTCGCACTGGTGCTGGTAGGGAATGCAATAGTTTTCCACGGTTTACCGAATGTGTGGCGAGAAAAAAATGCAACACAGCGTGATCAAGGTCGCGTTGATGTTCGTTTTATAGGCGTCATCATTTTTTTCAGTGCCTTCGTCTACGCTTATATCCCTGATGTTGATTTCTACATAGCCAGCGCCTTTTTTCTATTTGCCTTTATCTCTGGTTACTACCTTGAACGAAAAGATGTACTTATTATCACGATTATTTTTTACATCCTTATTGCAGTAGCACTTTTTATTGTTCGCAAGCTCACAGGGGACCAAATCATTCATTGGCTGACCGATGGTCTCACCACGTTTGGATTATTCTGCCTGTTCCTGATACTCCACAATGCCGGCAATGAACAGGCCGACTACTATACAAAACTTCGTCGAACACTCTTCATTTCTCTTCTCGTGCCGGCCATTCTCTGCCCGATCTTCCGCTTTGGTCTGTTGGTGCCACTACCGTCTGAAGGGATCTATATCGAACTGATGGAACAGGTCAAATATCTCTTCCGGCCCAATAGCTAACAGGTCAGTCACATGGATCTCTTTAATGACTTCTCAATCTTTTTCAGCACTATTATCCATCTGCTGTCGAGCCCCTCTAATGTTTTGCTGCTATTCGGCTGCAGTTTCCTGGGGATTATATTTGGAGCTTTACCCGGCCTCACCGCGACGTTAGGTGTAGCGCTCCTAACGACCTTGACCTACGGCATGGGACTTAATACTGCACTGATTGCCCTGTTAGGCATGTATGTCGGTGCCATCTATGGTGGTTCCTATCCCGCAATTCTCATTAACATACCGGGTACCGCGGCTGCCGCGGCTACGGCCATGGACGGCTATCCTCTGGCCGTTAAGGGTGAAGGTGGCCGCGCACTGGGACTGACCACCACGGCCTCCTTTATCGGCACCGTCATCGGCATGATCGCTCTGGTGATGGCTGCACCGATGATCACCAGCATCGCATTGCAATTCACCTCATATGAATTTTTTCTGCTGGCTATATTCGGTATTGTCATCAGTGGCACGCTAACCAGTAAGGATCTGGTTTATAAAGGCTGGATCGCCGGTCTGCTCGGCCTATTACTGGCCTGCATCGGACGCGACCGCCTACAATTTTTCCCCCGCTTTACCTTTGACATGCCCGAACTGGATGGTGGCATTGAAGTGGTTCCGGTACTGATTGGTGCCTTTGGGATTCCCCAGATCATTAAAGTTCTCCGGGAACGGATCAAACTGTCACAACCAAAAGAGTTTGGTCGTATCCTGCCTGAATTCAGCACGGTTCTACACAATATGAAACATATTTTCCGATCCTCCATGATCGGAATCGGGATCGGAACCGTTCCCGGCGTAGGGGAAGATATCGCGGGTTGGGTCTCCTACGGTACAGCGAAGAACACATCAAAAAACCCTGAAAACTTTGGCAAAGGTGAACCTGCCGGTATTGTTTCATCTGAAACAGCCAATAACGCCTGTATTGGCGGGGCGCTGATTCCACTTTTGACATTGGGCATTCCCGGTAGCCCACCCGCCGCCATGCTATTGGGTGCGCTCATGCTGCAGGGGGTTACGCCAGGCCCAATGATCGGCATTGAAAACCCGTCATTCTTTATCGAGGTCTGCGCCATCCTACTGATGGCATCACTGGCTATGTGGATCAACGGTATACTGTTGGCTAAACAGGTCGTCAAACTGCTCCAGATACCCACGGCCATCTTTCTTCCTGTGGTGGGTGTGCTCTGTGTTATTGGCTCTTATGCATTAGGGCTGAATATCTTCAACCTCTACCTGATGGTTCCAATCGGCATCATCGCCTACTTTCTTACCGAGATGAAATACCCGATTGCCCCCCTGGTTATCGGTGTCATTCTCGGCCCCATGGCAGACGAAAACTTACGCCGTGCACTGATGGTATCGGACGGTAGCTTCATGCCCTTTTTTGAAAGACCTGTAGCGATTCTTCTCATCGTTGTCATTTTACTCACGGTGCTGACACGCCTACCTCTCTACCACCGAATAAAAAACAGCATTCTGGGACGATTCAGCCAGAAGAAAAAAACAGCAGAGTGAAAAAGTAATGCAGATGTCATGTATCACAGCACTT
>JAPHUG010000359.1 GCA_026197195.1 Sedimenticola sp. | reverse complement strand
CGACGGTCTACATTGAGGTGTTCCGAAATATCCCACTGCTTTTGCAGATTCTGTTCTGGTATTTTGCGGTGCTACGCCCGCTCCCCGGTCCCCGCCAGAGCCTGGTGCTTAACGATACCTTTTATCTGAGTAATCGGGGTCTCTATATGCCAAGCCCGGTCTATGAGCAGGGCTTCTGGTTAGTCATGCTGGCCTTAGGCATAGCGATTGTCGCCAGCATTCTGATTGCACGCTGGGCACATAAACGCCAGGAGGCTACCGGACAGCAGTTCCATACCCTGTTTACGGTGCTTGGGTTGATTATAGGGTTGCCGCTGCTTGCTTTCCTGATCATGGGGATGCCCCTCAGCTGGGACTTCCCGGTCTTGCAGCGCTTCAACATGGCCGGCGGTATGGTCATTATCCCTGAATTAGCTGCACTGTTGGTGGCGTTGAGTATTTATACCGGTGCGTTTATCGCTGAGGCCGTGCGCTCCGGTATTCTGGCCGTCAGCCACGGACAGACTGAAGCCGCTAGCGCTCTGGGTTTACGTCCAGCCTCTACACTGAGGTTGGTTGTGATTCCCCAGGCACTTAGGGTCATTATTCCGCAGCTTACCAGCCAGTATCTCAATCTGACCAAGAACTCCTCATTGGCTACCGCTATTGGTTATCCTGATCTCGTGGCGGTGTTTGCCGGTACGACATTGAACCAAACAGGACAAGCGGTAGAAGTGATTGCCATGACCATGGCCGTCTATCTCGCGATCAGTCTGAGCATCTCGATGTTTATGAACTGGTATAACAAACGCATACAACTGGTGGAGAGGTAATCTATGTCAGTTCATACACCGCATCCTGACTTGCCGCCTCCATTGACCAGTGTGGGCTTTATTGGGTGGTGCAGGAGTAATCTGTTTTCAACGCCGATGAATACGGCGTTGAGTCTGTTCGCCATGTACCTGCTTTACCTCACCGTACCGCCGATTATTAACTGGGTTTTTCTTGATGCGACCTGGGTAGGCGATACACGGGAGGCCTGCGCCACTGGGACGGGGGCCTGCTGGGTTTTCGTGAAGGTCCGGTTCAACCAGTTTATGTATGGCTTCTTCCCGGAGTCCGAGTATTGGCGTATTAACCTGGCGTTTGGTCTTCTGATCGTCCTGGGTATTCCGCTGTTTATCAAGCGCTTTCAGCACAAAGGTAAGCTGGCGGCGTTTATTCTGATCTTCTACCCCATTATCACTTTTCAACTGTTTTCGGGTGGAAATTTTGGTTTGACCCATGTCGAGACCAGCAAGTGGGGAGGCCTTAGTTTGACGCTCATTTTGGCGGGTGTAGGCATCGTGGCCTCACTACCTTTGGGTATTGTCCTTGCGTTGGGACGGCGCTCCAAGATGCCGATAGTCAAATCGGTCTGTGTGGTCTTTATCGAATTTTGGCGAGGCGTGCCGCTGATTACCGTACTGTTCATGTCCTCGGTGATGTTGCCTCTGTTTCTGCCGGAAGGTACCAATTTCGATAAGTTACTGCGTGCCATGATCGGTATTGCCCTGTTCCAATCTGCCTACATGGCGGAGGTGATCAGGGGCGGCCTTGCGGCCATCCCCAAAGGGCAATATGAAGCCGCAGAAGCACTTGGGTTGAGTTTCTGGAAAAGTATGGGGCTGATTATTCTGCCGCAGGCACTGAAGCTGGTGATACCCGGTATTGTGAATACCTTTATTGCGCTATTCAAAGATACCACGCTGGTACTGATTATCGGGCTGTTTGATCTGCTGGCCATTATTCAGCAGGCATTCGCTGATCCGGACTGGCTGGGCTTCTCGATTGAAGGCTATGTCTTTGCCGCGACTATTTTCTGGATCTTCTGCTTCGGTATGTCCAGATACAGCATGTCGCTAGAAAAGAAATTGCATACCGGGCATGTCCGGTAACTATAACGAATACCAAAAGAGTTGGAGACACATTATGTCTGAAACCGACAACACCAATAAACAGTCGCAAGCAAACGGTGATGTGACGATTGAATTGCGTGGGGTACATAAATGGTACGGCCAGTTTCATGTTCTTAAGGACATAAATCTGGAAGTAACCCGGGGTGAACGTATTGTTATTTGCGGGCCGTCAGGCTCCGGTAAGTCCACCATGATTCGCTGCATCAACCGACTGGAAGAGCATCAGCAGGGGCAGATCATTGTGGATGGGACCGAGTTGACGGATGATGTTAAGCACATCGATCAAGTAAGAAAAGAGGTGGGGATGGTGTTTCAACACTTCAATCTTTTCCCCCATCTGACGGTACTTGAGAATTGCTGCCTGGCACCCATCTGGGTTCGCAAGATGCCCCGTAAAGAGGCGGAGGCAGCCGCCATGCGTTATTTGGAAAAAGTGAAAATTCCTGAACAGGCCAAGAAATATCCGGGGCAGCTTTCGGGT
>JAPHUG010000159.1 GCA_026197195.1 Sedimenticola sp. | reverse complement strand
CTCTCTGCCGCCGGATCGGCTATCGGGATTATTATTGCGTACAGCGGTATCTGGATCATGGCACAGATCTATCCAGAGTTCCCGCTCACCGCACCACTCTGGTCACTGCTGGCCGCCCTGGGAATCTCCCTGGCTACCGGCCTGTTGTTTGGCATCCTTCCTGCCAGGCACGCCGCCCGTCTCGACCCTGTTGTTGCGCTGGCAGGGCGTTAAGATGCTGACCCGTGACTTCATCAAACTGGCGCTCAACTCGGTCAGCTTTCACCGTACCCGCAGTCTACTGACCGCCCTCGGTATCGCCGTCGGCATTGCCGCTGTGGTACTGCTGACCTCGATTGGTGAAGGCATTAACAAGTTTGTGCTCTCTGAGTTCACCCAGTTTGGCACGAACCTGATCGCTATAAATCCGGGTAAATCAGAGACCTTTGGTATCTCCGGCGCCCTGGTCAACAGCGTAAGACCGCTGAGTCTTGAGGATGCAGAAACCCTGGCCAAACTCCCTCATATAGAGGCCGTTGTGCCTCTGGCTCAGGGCAATGCCGCTGTCGAGTTCAATCAACGCTCACGCCGCACCTATATCTACGGCGTCAATCAGGATGTTCCCCGGGTATGGCAGATGAAACCGGCCCTTGGGCGTTTTTTGCCAGACGATGATCCTCGTTTCGCCCGCTCTTTTGTGGTCCTGGGCAGCAAGATTCGTGATGAGCTGTTCAAACAGGAGAATCCACTTGGTGAACGGGTACGCATTGGCGGCGAGACATTTCGGGTTATCGGTGTACTGGAGTCCAAAGGCCAGCTACTGGGATTTGACCTGGACGATGCGGTCTACATCCCCACCTACAAGGCCATGGCCCTGTTTGACCAGGAGGGACTGATGGAGATTGACCTGCTCTATCGAGAGGGTATGGACAGTGCCGTGATCGCCAAAAACATCAAACAGCACCTGATCAAACGCCATGGCAATGAAGATTTCACCATCACCACACAGGATCAGATGCTCGATACACTGGGTTCGGTACTGAATATCTTAACCCTGGCGGTTGGTGCACTAGGCAGTATCTCACTACTGGTCGGTGGCGTCGGCATCCTGACCATCATGACCATCTCAGTCAACGAACGACGGGCGGAGGTGGGGCTGTTTCGGGCACTGGGTGCACGCAAACAGCAGATCCTCTGGCTGTTTATTGGCGAGGCCGTGGTATTGGCCTGCCTGGGTGGCTTGGCGGGATTAATCATCGGTGCCGGAGGTGCCTGGCTTCTGCATGTCGCGATACCGGCCCTGCCTACCCATACCTCCTGGGGATATGTGCTGGCCGCGGAGGGTATTGCTGCAACCATCGGCCTGCTTGCGGGTGTTATGCCGGCCTGGCGCGCAGCCCGACTCGACCCTATTGAAGCACTAAGAGATGAGTAAGCCCCGCCCCTTAGGTTGACTTCACTCCTGATTGCAGCTAAAAACCGTTCTCTTCCTCATCCCGGAGTTTTTTGTGCAACAGCATCAGCGCATTTGGTACCCCTTGGCCTTCATCCTTTGTCATCTGTTTGCCGTGCTGATTTACGGTAGTTGGCTATTTGAACCCACTCGCACACTCTGGGATGCACTGGATAGCCAGGCTTTTTACCTATTAAACGGTTCACTCGAACGGGGTGAGAGCTGGCAGATTTTCTGGGCCTCCGCCAACACCAAGCTGGCTGACATTGTCACCGGCCTTGGCATGATCGGGTTCTTTTTTCTCTTTATCTTTTCCGGCCCCAAGGGCTTGCGTGTTGAACGACTGAGCATGTTTGGCATGATGTCCGGCATGATTCTGTTGAGCCAGGATGGCGGTCTGGTGGATCTCTATAAAGAGACCCTCTCAGTAAGCCGGGCCAGCCCCTCTCTGATGCTGGAGCCGGTCTACCGACTCAGTGAACTGGTCCCTCACATCCAGGCAAAGGATGCCTCTCATGGCAGTTTTCCGGGCGATCACGGTATTGTGACCCTGATCTGGGTGAGCTGTATCTGGTTCTTCGCTAGCTGGCGCTGGGGTGTGGCCGCCACACTGATCGGCGCGTTAATTCTGCTACCCCGGATGGTGGCTGGTGCCCACTGGCTGACCGATAATCTGGTGGGCTCCAGCCTGCTGGTACTGTTGATGGTGGCCTGGATACTCTGCACCCCCCTCACCTTTTACCTGCAGCGACTGGGCGAGTGGATACTCGGCTTCATACTGCCAAACAGCTGGCGCTATGAAGAGCGCTTCTGATTACCACTAGGCAATCAGACCCTGCTCTTGTAATGATTTGAGTTGATCACGCACCCGAGCGGCCTCCTCAAACTCCAGATCCTTGGCGTGCTGATACATCTGCTTCTCCAGCTCCTGGATACGCTTGGCCATCTGCTTGGGCGTCATGGCACTGTATTCCGCCGTCTCTTCGGCTACCTTCGCGTAACGTTTGGCCGACATGGGACCACCAGGGCGCGCCCCTTCCATAATGTCAGCCACTGACTTAATGATCGACTGAGGGGTGATATTGTGTTCAAGATTGTGGGCAACCTGCTTCTCACGCCGACGGTTGGTCTCATCGATTGCGCGCTGCAT
>JAPHUG010000173.1 GCA_026197195.1 Sedimenticola sp. | reverse complement strand
CCTTTCGTCGGAATCAAACGCAGTTTGAGTATGACACAGAAGTTATGGGGTTTATATTCAACCCCTCCGACTGATTCCGCTAGGTCAGCTGTTAGACATGCCCACTGATTTTGGCATGCAACGGCTTGGTTTCATTGAACTTGTCCATCTGTTCCTGACTGGCCTCATTCTGGTACTTCTCTTTCCACTCGCTATAAGGCATGCCGTAGATGGCTTCAAGCGACTCATCCTTGGTGAGTTCGATCCCCTGGGCATCCGCAGCAGCCTTGTACCATTTGGAGAGGCAGTTGCGGCAGAATCCAGCCAGATTCATGATGTCGATATTTTGAACATCCTTACGCTCCTGCAAGTGCCCGATTAATCCTCTAAATGCAGCGGCTTCCAGTTTGATTCTGTCTGTCTCGTTCATCGTATGCTCCTGTAAATAGTGGTGGCGCAATGGCGTAATAATCTACCCTTTCGTGCGTGTGATAACAAAGTGGCGATTCGCAGGGTTTTTTACCTGCCACACTCGCCTTTCGTCATTCAGGCTCTGTTCAGGCTTGCAACGGTAACCTGTAACCGTCAATGAAGCGTTTACAACACGAGGAGCAACAGGATGAAAACACTCATTAAGGTGATTGCGGTAACCGGGCTCTGCCTGGCCGCCTTTGGACAGGCTCAGGCGGGATCGGATCATAAGCGCGATGGTTATTCCGTTCGCGGGGATATGAAACAGCTTAATCGTCGTATCGAACGGGGTATTGATTCAGGCAAGATCAGCCATCGAGAGGCAAAGAAGCTTAAACATCAGCAGCGATCCATCCGGCGCATGAAACGGGACTTTTATGATGATGGCCATCTGTCACGTAAAGAGCGGAAGATTCTCTCTTATCGTATACGGAGGCTAAATGACCGGGTTTATGATTATAAACATAACGATAACTACCGTGTGCACAAGGGTTACTGGAATGACCGTGGGCACCATCGCAGCTACCAGAATGGCTATGTAGAGCGCTGGCCTACTGGTACGATTATCTATCGCTGGTGAGCGGGCCTTGTGCAATGATTCAGTTACTGAATCATTGCACAATCAAGGTTGGAATTTCATCCCATCAAGCGTTATTGATATCGGCTTCCAGCCGATCTATGAGGCCAACAATCTCCATCGAGAGCGGTTCAATTCGGGTGAACAGCATCTGGGCATCTGAATCGCGCCCCGCTTCTTTTGCCTGGACAATCTTTTTAATGGTCTGATGCAGTTCGGCATGGGGGGCTTCGATCTTTTTCATCACTGGGAGTTCGCCGTAGCTCTTCGTTCCTTCCCCGTAATACCATTTACCAAATACGCAATCGTGGTGTGATACCGCCTCTTGCTCTGTGAGCATACCTTCGCCATCCAGATAGGAGCGCAGCCTTCCCTTCCAGGCGAGATGCGCCGCCTTGGCTACAGACAGATCCACACCCGCCTTAGTGTGAAATTGCGACATTACTCGATTGAGTTGCTGTATCTCTTCACTGATTCGTGCATTGGAATTTACAGTCTGGCGTGCAGCCTGGCGCGTACTTTCAGCGACATCGGCAATACTCACAATTGAGCGATCTACCTCTGCCGTCACCTGGCTCTGTTGCTCAACGGCGGTGGCGATCTGCGTACTCATATCACGAATAGTGGTCACCATATCAACAATTTTTTCCAGCGCCACGCCCGCTTCAGTGGTCTGCTCCACGCTTTCATTGGCAATATCACGACTCTTGCCTATTGCTTTCACTGACGCGGCCGCCTGGTTTTGTAAACGTTCGATAATCTCTTTTATCTGCCCCGTTGATTCCTGGGTGCGTTTTGCCAGGGTTCTGACTTCATCTGCCACCACTGCAAAGCCTCTGCCCTGATCCCCTGCGCGAGCAGCCTCAATCGCTGCATTGAGTGCAAGCAAATTGGTCTGCTCTGCTATGCTGGTGATCACTTCAAGCACCTGCCCAACCTGTTGAGTATCATTTTCCAGGATATTGATGGTGGAGGTAGCCTCCTCCACCTGTTTCGCCATGTCCTGAATACCCATCCGGGTTTGATTGACGATGGTTTGACCCGTTCGTGCTTCTTTGTCAGCCTGGGTGGCTGACTCGGCAGCCTGCGCGGTATTTCGCGCCACATCCTGTACGGTCACGGTAATCTCATTAATGGCGGTAGCAACCTGGGTGATCTCCTGTTGTTGCTGTATAACGCCTTGATCCGTACGATCGAGTGTT
>JAPHUG010000417.1 GCA_026197195.1 Sedimenticola sp. | reverse complement strand
CCCAGCCCGCTCACCTGTCAAGCGACGACCTACCGGATCAAAGTGGTAATAATCATTATCCAGGGCGGTGATATGAACCAGGCCATCCACATAGATATCATCCAGCTCCACAAAGATGCCGAATGAGGTGACCGTAGTGATAATACCGACAAACTCCTCGCCAATCTTATCCATCATGTATTCGCACTTGAGCCAGGAGACAACATCCCGGGTGGCTTCATCGGCGCGTCTTTCCGTGGCTGAACAGTGCTCACCCAAACTCTGAAGCTCGGTGGGCGAATAGACAAAATCTTCTGCCGACCCCTCTAACAACACCTGCTTTAGCGCACGATGAACCACGAGGTCAGGATAGCGCCGAATCGGTGACGTAAAATGTGTATAGGCAGGGAATGAAAGTCCGAAATGCCCCTGGTTGTCAGCGCTATACATAGCCTGAGAGAGCGACCGCAAAAGTACCGTCTGTATCAAGTGTGAATCAGGCCTATCTCTCACCTGATCCAGCAAGGCAGCATAGTCCAGGCTGGTCGGTTTTGCGCCACCCGTTAACGAAAGCCCGAGCTCTCCGAGAAACTCCTTAAGATCCAGTAGTTTTTCAGCTTGAGGCCCCTCATGATTTCGATAAAGGGCGGGCATCTTCTTACGCAGAAGAAAGCGTGCAGCAGCCACATTTGCCGCCAGCATGCACTCCTCAATCAACCGATGGGCATCATTTCTGTGCACCGGTACAATCTTGTCCACCTTGTGCTCATCATTGAAAAGAATACGCGTTTCAGTGGTATCAAAATCGATCGCACCCAGTTCACTTCGTCCTTTTCTCAAAACCTGGAATAGCGCATACAACTGATGTAAATGAGGCAACAGATCAGCATGGGTCTCACAGAGTTTTGGATCACCTTCTAGTAGCATATCCGCCACTTGATCATAGGTGAGACGCGCATGGGATTGCATCACCGCCTCATAGAAACGGGTGCGGGTCACCTTTCCTTCTTTGTTGATATACAGCTCACAGGTCATACAGAGCCGATCGACATGAGGATTAATCGAGCAGAGTCCATTGGAAAGAACTTCCGGCAGCATTGGAATGACCCGGTCAGGAAAATAGACCGAGTTACCCCGAGACTTCGCCTCTTTGTCCAGCGCGCTGCCCGGGGCCACATAACTGGAAACATCGGCGATACAAACCAGCAGTTTCCAGCCCTTGGGTTTCGCTTCACAGTAAACGGCATCATCGAAGTCCCTTGCATCGGCGCCATCAATGGTCACCAATGGCAAACTACGGAGATCAACACGCCCCTTTTTGGCTGACTCTGCCACTTCCCTCTTCAGGCGAGCCACTTCCTGCTCCACCTCCTCGGGCCACTCAAGCGGCAGCTGATGCGCCCTGATAGCGACATCCGTCTCCATCCCGGGCGCCATATGTTCGCCCAGCACATCCTTAATCCGGCCCACAGGCTGATTGCGCTTGGTTGGCTGCTCCACAATGATCGCCACCACCATCTGGCCATGGCCTGCGCCATTAAACTGCCCTTCTGGAATCACAACATCCTGGTGCAGCCGTTTGTTATCGGGAACAACAAAGCCGACGCCCTTATCCATATAGAGGCGGCCCACCACCGATTGATTAGCCCGTTCCAACACTTCAACGACCGCCGCTTCCATTCGTCCCCGGCGATCCTGCCCGACAATCCGCACAACCGCACGGTCACCGTGCAGTAGCTGGCGCATCTGCCGAGGCGAAACAAACAGGTCATCCCCACCCTCATCGGGCCGCAAAAAGCCAAAACCATCCGGGTGACCAATAACCCGACCGGCAATCAGATCCTTGCTGTTTACAATGCAGAACCCCCCTTTTCGATTCCTGACCACCTGTCCATCACGCTCCATCGCATTCAAACGACGGCGCAAAGCCTCTACATCCTCTTCACTGTGCAGCGACAACTGCTCAGCCACCTCGTACTGGGAGAGCGGCACACCCGCTGCCGCCAAATGCTCCAGGATAAACTCCCGACTTGGGATCGGGTTGTCGTATTTACGGGCCTCCCGGGCCTGATGAGGATCTCTACTTTTTAGCGCTTTCTTGCCTGAACTTTTGGTCAAAGGATATTCCCTGAATTTTGTTTGAATAGATTGCCATTGTACCGTTGACAAGCATTAAATGTCGCTGTAAAGTTCGCGGCCTCTGGAATGCACACGCACTCAGTGCCGGGCAGAACAGATAAGCCGAGGTGGTGAAATTGGTAGACACGCTAGCTTCAGGTGCTAGTGGGGGCAACCCCGTGGAGGTTCAAGTCCTCTCCTCGGCACCAGACCCAAAAACCCGTTAAGTCCATGGAACTTAACGGGTTTTTTAATGCGTGTATAAGACACTTTTTATACAGAGCCCGAGCTCATTCATCCTTTTTCCATGCCCGATAACCCCTGTAAGTAAACAAAAGCGACCCAATAAGAAAAATATAGCCGGAAGTACCCACCCCAAGTGCACTATCAAACATTTCTATAAGACGTCCTAGCTTACTGTCCGCCCCATGAAACTGCGGTGACAATAAAAGACTGGCACCATACAAGAGTAAAACCGCCGCAAGCAAAAAAGAGATCTCTACCTTTCGGCTCATTCTCGTTCCATATCCAGCGTCATACTTAAACCGCAGCTGGTCATATATAACAAAACCAAAAGCAAGCAGGGTGCCGATTAGTATCCAATTCATTTCTATTACCTCAATCCCTTGATGACTTTATCTGACGAGAAAAACTCCATCATGATGCCACTCTTTCCCATATTTTATAAGAGTAGCCAGAGATGAGGTATTACCGTTTTTTGTAATACTAATGAGCAGTTTCGATAGTGCTTTTTATCTGGTCGCTGGGACCGAGTTCAT
>JAPHUG010000068.1 GCA_026197195.1 Sedimenticola sp. | reverse complement strand
GCGTCAATTGAGCCAGTCGTGCAGCAATTTCTGCTCTTTCAGCCTGAAGAGAGCGCTGATCCTGGTCGAGATCCAGTGCATTACGGATACTCTCCAGCAGTAACTCGTCATTGAACGGCTTTTCAATAAAATCGACCGCACCTGCCTTCATCGCCCTGACCGACATCGGCACATCACCGTGACCCGTGATTATAATCACCGGGATCTTGATGCCCTGCTCGTTGAAATACTCCTGAAGCTCCAGGCCACTCATACCCGGCATCCGCACATCCAGCAACAGGCAGCCGGCTCGCCCAGGGTAGTAAGACTTGATAAAGTCCTCAGCCGAGGCATAGGTCTCAACTTTTATCCCCACCGTCTCTATCAACCATTTAAGCGAATTACGCATCGCCAGATCATCATCAACTACAAATACAGTGGCGTTATTGTTCATTATTCTTCCTATCACTTGGCAATAAGACGCTGAAGCAGGTCCCACCCTCAGCTCGCGGTTGAGCACTGATGGTTCCGCTATGATCTTCGATGATGGTTCGACTGATCACCAACCCCATCCCCATGCCACTCTCTTTGGTGGTAAAGAAGGGCTCGAATAACCGCGCCTGATCTTTCGGCTCTATTCCGGGCCCTGAATCCAATACCTGAATCAATACCTGTCCGCCTTCATCGCACTGGCTATGAATCACCAGACTTCGCTCATCTTCCGGTATCTCCAGCAAAGCATCAAGGGCATTTCTTATCAGGTTGAGCAGCACCTGCTCAATCTGAACCACATCTATCCGGGTTGTTAACGCATTGAGACTGAGCTGCTGCTCTATCTCAACACCTGTTTTACGGGCCTCAAACTCTACAAACGAACAGACTTCACGAATCACATCATTGATATCGGCTACCCGTCGCACCGGTGCCTGCTTGCCCACCAGGGCCCGCAGCCGTTTGATAATCTCGCCCGCACGATCGGCCTGAGAACTGATCTGACCCAAGGCATAGAGAATATCTTCGGACGCCCGACCACTTGACTGCAGACGGCGCACCGAACCGTTGGCATAGTTGGCGATGGCCGACAGCGGCTGATTCAACTCATGTGCCAGCCCTGTCGCCATTTCACCCATGGTGCTGAGGCGAGATACATGGATAAGCTCCTGCTGGTGCTCACGCGCTTGTCGCTCCGCTTCCAACTCAACGGTAATGTCACGCCCATAAATATTGACATAGCCCAGGTCAACCACCGGTGTTAGCAGAAGGGAGAAGACCTGCTCGTTGCTGACCACCTGACTCTGCCAGTCTCGGCCACTATCAAGTATGTCACTGACCCGGTTTCGCCAGTACAGCGGCAGGGTCTGAGCCCGCTCACACCCCCAGTAATTGAGTAACTGTTCACTCGCACTGTTGGCATAGATAATCACACCACGCCGGTTGACACGCAGGATGGGGTTAGGGCTCTCAGAAGCAAACTTGGCGAGACTGCGGATCTCCAATTCAATTCGTCGTCGATTGGAAATATCGTGCATGTAGATAGTGAAGGCCAGGCGGTTTTTCAACCGTATGGGTTTAATTGCCAACTCTACCGGAAAGGCCGCGCCTCCACGCTTGATCGCCGTTAGTTCATGGCGCATCTCGTCCGGGTGTTGATCCCGAGAACTCAGGACATCATCCATCAAGCGCAGAAACTGGGGCTGATTCTGCTGATTAAAAATCAGCTCCACGAACACTTTTCCAAGCGCCTGTTGTCGGCTATGCCCGAGTGTCTGTTCAGCGGTCGGGTTGAATTCAATAATCACGCCCCAGCGATCAATGGTAATAATCGAATCCAGTGCGGTCTCCATAATCGCCTGCTTGAGCATCTCGGACTCGTGCATCTCTGTCTCATGCTGCTGGCGCATCTCCTCACGGGTTTCCCGAACCAGTTGAATGAACTGACGAATCCAGTCTTCAAGCACAAACAACTGATTGCCTCGTTCTATCACAGGCTGCTTGGAACCTAAGGCACGTTGTGAAAACCTTGAAACACGCTGCAGAATCCTATTCAACCGCTCTGATAACAGATAGAAAACCAGGGTAAATACACTGACGAAAGTAAATGCCGCGACCAGACGCTGTCGTCGCTCCAGGCCCGCCACACGATCCCGCATCTCTTCAACCACTGAGTGCGGTACCAGTGTGGCGAACTGCAGATTGAGCGTTGAACCGTCATACTCCGAAAAAGACTGGGCGGTAACCGAGTAGTTGGTCTCCACATCCGGCAGATACTTCTGAAAACCGAGTCTGGATGGATCGCTACTGGCAAGAAAACGCTGCTCATCGGCATCCAGAATTCCCACCAGAACACCATTGGGAGCAACACCCTGCTGGGAGGCCGCCAAAAACTGTTCGTCAATGGGTGCCACCAGCATCAGTGACCCCATCTCCGTGCCAGTAGCATCCTCAGCGGTCTCTGAGATGAGCAGGTAAGGACGATCCCCCAAGGTGGTGAGGCTGGCCTGTACCCGCCGCTCACTCAGCAACAACTCATTAGTACCCTCCAGCTCAGCCGGCAGATCACGCTCACCCAGTTGATAGATCTCCCGGGTTCGCTGATCACCATCCAACAGCAGGATATGACTGGGCCTTACCAGTGACTGCCACAAAGATGAGCTGGGCAGCCAGGGCGGCGTTGAGCGGTAGAATTTTGGCTCATCTTCATCCCCTCTGTACCAATAGATGGGCTCAAGATAATTGGCCAATTGACGATGGTTGGCCAGCAGACGTGCGGTTGAGGTGTGCGTCAAGACATAGTTGTCAAAGCGAATCAGCGTTTCCCGTGCCTGCTGATTCAGACGGGTTTCCAGCTCTTCCAAAAAAATACTTCGCAATGCCTGGGGTTGCACCTGATCCAGCATTGCCCAGACAATCAAACCACAGAAGACGCCGATCAGAACCGACATGAGCGGCATCGGTATGCGCCTCGGCAACGAGAGCTTTTGTGGGCGTTTCAGAGGTAACGGCATTATTAGATGGATTCAGATACTCTGGGCCAAGCGTCCCGCTGACCACTCTCTGCTTACAGATTCGATTTTGTGGCCTGTAACAGGCACAAGGGCGAGGATCCATTATGCCGTGAAATCCCTCTATTACAATGCCTGAAGGGAACAGGAAGGGGCGAAGCGTCTGAATAAGAACCTGTGTAGAGAGGACTAATGGAGGAATTCCGAACAACCATCGTTGTCAGTCACCCCGGCCGCTCCGAAGACCAAATGGCTCAAGGCATAGCGTATTTCACTGTCCAGTTCATCAAACATCAGCCCAACACCCTGTTCAGCACATCGCACCACAATGGCCTCGATCTGCAGAGGCGTCTTCATCGGCGACGAGCCAAACATCAGTGACACTTCCAGGGTGGCGTTTACGGGCAACTGAATGCGCCCGATATCCACAAACATCCCCCCCATGCCAACATCACGAATACAACCCCGAACCAGCCCAAGACTGGGGTAATTCAGCATGGTGTAGAGCGTCACCGGGCGACGTGGAGAGTTACGATGATCCACAGGTTGATGCCTCATGAAAAGTGTAGGCCACCCCGCTCGCCTATCAACGATAGGCAACGCAGTGACTTTTCCATACTATAGACCAAATACGCCGCTCTATTGTGACGAACCGCAAAAACCGGAATTAGATCCCTTTTTTATTAAATTATTCTCCATAGTCTGATGACCGACATAAATAATATTGATATTTCTCAGGCAGTAACGCCCGGACTGGCCAGAAGAATGGCCGCCATACTCTATGACACCCTGCTGGTCTTTGGCCTGTTGCTGCTTGCATCAATGATCATAACCATCCCCGTTGGTATCCTGCTGGGGGAATCCGCTTCCAGCGCCCTCTCAACCAATCTGTTGTTCAGGCTCTGGCTGGCCGCCGTCCCTCCGCTCTTCTTCCTTCTGTTTTGGATGAAAGGGG
>JAPHUG010000132.1 GCA_026197195.1 Sedimenticola sp. | reverse complement strand
TCGGTCTTGGTATGGCCCTTCTTGTGGCCGCTGTGGTGCCGTCTGGGGGTATGTTACCCATGATAGCGGTGGCGGTTGCCTCTGTAGCGGTCTCTTTGTTGCTGGTCTACCTGTTGCAGTTGAAACCCATTCTGAAAGAGGTCCATTTCATGCAACGCCTGGTTGAGGCCAGGGGGCATCTGGATGCGGAAGAGCGTCAACGGCTGGCCGAACTGGACAAAGGGCCGGCTGGTGAAGGGTTAAAGCAGGTGGGTGATACGGTTCAGCAGTTTTACAATTGCAGTATTGGTGTGGTTGGGCGCAGTGGGAAGATAGCTATTGCAGGTGCGGAAGTCTCCTATGCTGCTGATGTGTTGAAAAAGCGTATTGATGACCAGATTGAACACCTTCAAAAAATCACGGATGCGACCGGTAGTATCTCCAGTAATATCGAGCAGGCGGTGAATAATTCGGACACCCTGAAGGAGTTGTCTCGACAGACCCGGCGGGCAAGCTATATCGGTCAGGAAGCGATTGGTGAAGCGGCGGAGCAGATGCGAAATACCGGTAATCATGCTCAGCAGGCGGCTGAGTTGATTGCCAAGCTGGAGGATCGCGCCGGACAGATCTCGCAGATAACCAAGGTGATCAGTGAGATTGCTGACCAGACTAATCTGCTCGCCCTAAATGCGGCTATTGAAGCGGCGCGTGCGGGTGAGCAGGGTCGCGGATTTGCCGTGGTGGCGGAAGAGGTGAGAAATCTGGCGACACGCACCTCCAGTGCGACCACTGAAATCGGTCAGATGGTGCAGCGAATCAATGAAGAGACCGGCAATGCGGGTAATACCATGCGCTCCCTGGTGAGTGAGGTGGAGGAGAGTCGTACCCGTACAGAGAAGGTCGATACCCAGCTGGTTGAGATTCTTGAGCATGCCCGGGAAGTGGAGCGTCGAGTCATTGCGGCCGCTGAGCGGTCAGAACAGAACCGCGAACACCAGGGGCAGATTAATCAGTCCCTAGAGGTATTCAGTCAAAGCTTAAACAGCAGTTCTGAAAAGGTGGAATCGGTGGCCAGTCAGTCGCTGGATCTGTCGGAGATGGCTGAATCGATATACGAATTACTCGGCGATACCGGTCTGCAGGGTGAGCATGGTGTCGCCTATGAAGAGGGCAGGGCCGCCGTTGATGCGATACAGCAGATGTTTGAGCAGGCAATAGCGAGTGGCAAGTTGAGCCTCGATCAGGTATTTGATCGTGATTACAAGCCGATTCCCGGCTCTAATCCACAGAAATTCAAGACGCAATTTGATGATTTTACCGACGTCAATCTACCGGCTATTCAAGAGCCGATCCTGACGCGCCATGAGTTTATGGCCTATGCAGGGGCGGTGGATAATAACGGGTACTTTCCTACCCACAACAAACGCTACTCACAACCCATCACTGGCGATTATGACAAAGACCTGCTGACCAACCGGACCAAGCGGATCTTTAATGACCGAACAGGGGCGCGCTGTGGGACAAATACCAAACCGTTCCTACTGCAAACCTACAAGCGGGATACCGGAGAGGTGATGCATGATTTGAGTATTCCTATTTACGTGGCGGGTCGGCACTGGGGCGGGTTCCGTATTGGTTACCAATCTTCCGATGAATAGCGCATTCGTTTGAACTGCGTTTTCACCAACCCGGCCCTGAGCCGGGTTGTCTATTTTTTAGTTCCCACTTCTCCAAGATCGAGCTTATCCAGATAGGTTTGCAGGATCAGATTAGGGGGGGCGCCGCGCCGCGTGATGGCTGAATAGTGTGTGACATAACCCATCTCATCAGTCATCAGTGCCTGCATCTTGCCCTGGGCTACCCAGCGTTCGGCAAAGTGGGTAGGAAGAAAGCCGATAAAACAGCCGGTCATGATCAAAAAAGCGATGCCCTCCCGGTCCGTTGCCGTGGCGCTGGCTTTGAGTCGTAGATGCTGAGCCTTAATGGCGGCTGTCTGGGCATAGGCTGGCACCACCGCATCCTGTCTCTTAAGCTCCACGGTCCTTTGATTGTCTGACTGTTGGAACAGGGGATGGGTGTGGCTGCAATAGAGCTGTGAGGTTTCACCGTATAGGGGCAGGTAGTCGAGTCCAGCGAGGGTCCGCAGGTCGGGCACCACGCCAATGTGCAGGCGCCCGTCCAGCACTCCCAGTTCGATTTCGTTGGGAGGCAGCATGCTGATGTTGATCTGTACCTCTGGCCCCTGCTGTTTCAATTGGGCCAAGGCATCTGTAATCCGCATGTGTTGCATGGTGACCAGATTGTCGGTAATACCAATGTTGAACTCCCCTTTCAGTTGGGCATGAATGGCATTGACCTGGGTGCGGAAGCCTTCCAGTGAGGAGAGCAGTTGAAGTACGGCCGCATGCACCTCTTTCCCCTCGGGAGTGAGTGAAAAGCCAGCTCGGCCCCGCTGGCAAAGGCGTAGCCCCAGTCGTTGTTCCAGATCTGACATGCTGATACTGATGGCGGAACGACTGATGTTGAGCTGGACCTCAGCAGCCGAGAAACCGCCGCACTCCACCACCGCCTTGAAGATACGCAGGTGACGGATGTCAATATCGCTGATCTGACCTCCAAGTAGGGGTGGCTTGGATTTCATTAAGTTCCTGTTGCCGGTTATTAGTTAACCAATAATGTAACTGAAGGTTAATTAATTCAAATTTATTTAACTGTTAAGGGCGTTCAAACTAAGACGGTTAATCAATTCTTATGTGGGGCTGATGCTATGAGTGCATATAACACGGATGCTGCTGCAGGACTGAGTCGCGAGGCGCTGGAGGCGCACTGGATGCCGTTCACCGGTAATCG
>JAPHUG010000368.1 GCA_026197195.1 Sedimenticola sp. | reverse complement strand
ACTACAATGTCACCGTTTCTCAGGGTGGAGATATTCAGGCGGTCGTAGCTTCAACACCTGCAGCAGAAACCGGTACACCGGGCGAAGCTATTCCTGCCCCACTGGCTGGAAACATCTTTAAGGTAAAGGTAGCGGTTGGCCAAACGATAAATGCCGGTGATGTCATCATGATCATGGAGGCCATGAAGATGGAGACCGAAGTGAGAGCGCCTCGGGGTGGCGTGATCGCCAGCATTGCCGCCAAAGAGGGTGAGGCTGTGCAGGTAGGCGATACACTCGTGGTATTTAACTGACATGAGCGGCGCAGAAGCACTCTGGCAATCGATGGGCATTGCTAATATGGCCTGGGGCCAACTCTTAATGATGTTGGTGGGCTGTCTTTTAATCTATCTGGCGGTTGCGAAAAAATTCGAACCACTACTCCTGCTACCCATTGGCTTTGGTGCCATTTTAAGCAATATCCCGGAGGCCGGCATCGCCGATCCGGGTGGGCTTTTATACTATATCTATAGTGTAGGCATTGAGACGGGCATATTTCCGCTGTTGATCTTCATGGGTGTGGGTGCGCTAACTGATTTCAGCGCTTTGATAGCCATGCCCTCCACCCTGTTTCTGGGGGCTGCCGCTCAGTTCGGCATCTTTGCCACACTGATTGGCGCCTTGGCACTCAACCTGATTCCAGGGTTCAATTTCACACTGTCGGATGCATCGGCAATTGCCATTATTGGCGGGGCAGACGGACCTACTGCCATATTCCTGGCTTCACGACTCGCACCCGATCTGCTAGGTGCCATCGCCGTTGCCGCTTACTCCTATATGGCCCTGGTACCCATTATTCAGCCACCCATTATGCGGCTGCTCACGACCAAAAAAGAGCGCAATATCGTGATGTCGCAACTGCGCCCGGTAAGCCGCCTGGAAAAGATTCTTTTCCCCTTTACGGTGCTGCTCCTCTGCATCCTGTTTCTACCGTCCGCAGCACCGCTGATCGGCATGCTGATGTTCGGCAATATTTTGAAGGAGGTTGGCGTAGTCGACAGACTAAGTCGTGCAGCCCAAAACGAGATCATCAATATTGTCACTATATTTCTGGGGCTGGCTGTGGGTTCAAAACTCTCGGCTGATAAATTCCTTACCGTCGAGACGCTAGGTATTTTGGCCTTGGGTGCTGTTGCCTTCTGTATTGGTACGGCGGCGGGTGTACTGATGGGCAAACTCATGTACCGATTGACCGGAGGTAAGGTCAATCCGCTAATTGGTGCAGCAGGGGTATCCGCTGTACCCATGGCCGCGCGGGTCGTTAATAAGGTCGGTTTAGAGAGCAATCACCACAATTTCCTGTTAATGCATGCGATGGGCCCCAATGTAGCCGGCGTCATAGGCTCCGCTGTGGCTGCGGGTGTCCTGCTGGCAGTCGTAGGGGGATGACCAGGCCTTGCCCCTCGATGGTCTGCAACCCGCTATAGCAGGAATTTAATGTGGCCTGATCGGCCGGTAGGCGCCCACCGGTCTGTATGAGTCTGGGGAAATCCCGCTAAGCCGGTGAAAGTGCGTTATTTTTTTGACGTTTACTACGTCTCGTAATATCATTGCGCGCTTATGTCATCACGCCTGCCTGAAAACGTTGATCCGAGGCGCCTTGCAAGCCAGGGAGCAACCTATTCAGGAATAGTGAATCTGGACAAGCTTGACCGTTTAAGCGAGGCGTTGAAAGAGACGTCAGGTCAGGCCGAGTTCAGTATCGAGTTTTATCGGGATAACCGAAAACGGGCGCGAATCAAGGGAACTGTCAGGGCAGAACTGGTGCTGGAGTGTCAGCGCTGTCTTGGCGCACTGGTGTTACCAGTGAATGCCGAGCTTGACCTGGCGGTCATCAAGGTACCTGAAGAGGCGGAGTATTTGCCAGAGTCCTGTGAACCCGTATGGGTTGAAGAGGAGACCTTGCGACTACTCAATCTGGTGGAAGATGAGTTAATTCTTGCCATCCCCCAGGTACCCAGGCATGAAGATGAAGTCTGCGATGTTGACTGGAATACTGCAGTCGGTGACATCCAGGCAGAGCAGGAAGATGATCTATCAGATGATAAACCGAATCCATTTGCTGTACTGGCAGGATTCAAGTCTGATAAATAGTTTATTTTAATTACATTTTTTGTATATCAGGAGCTTGTACCATGGCGGTCCAGCAGAATAGAAAAACCCCTTCAAAGCGTGGCATGCGTCGTTCACACGATGCACTTGAGGGT
>JAPHUG010000496.1 GCA_026197195.1 Sedimenticola sp. | reverse complement strand
CGGGATCGCGGTTAAAACCATGCCGCCGATAAAGCGCCAGCTGAGTCCCGCCATGAACAGGACAAAGATACCGGCACTGGCAACCAGCAAAGAAGTACCCAGGTCGGGCTGGCGCGCAATCAGCAGAACGGGAATAAATATCATGACTCCCGCGATAGCCAGACGGCTCCAGCGTGGTGGAAGTGATTTTTCGGCCAGGAACCAGGCGATCATCATAGGTACCGCCAACTTGACCATTTCGGAAGGTTGGAAGCGGAAAAAGCCCAGGTTGAGCCAGCGTTGCGCGCCTTTGCCAACCTGGCCCGCCAAGAGCACCGCAATCAGCATTAAGATACCGATCCCAAAAAGCCAGGGTGCCCAGCGCCGCAGGGTTGACGGTCTGACCTGTGCGACGGCCACCATGACCACGAAGGCCAGTCCGAGTCGGATCAATTGGCGCTCGATAACAGCCATGTCTTGCCCGCTGGCACTGTAAAGCACCAGTAGGCCAAGGCTACAGAGCAGCAACAAGCCCGTCAGCAGGGGCAGATCAAGATGCAGATCCGCCAGAATGCCTTCAGCGCGGGTAGGATTGGATTCGGGTAAGCCGCTGGGTTTGTAATGAGCCATTATTGCTTTTCCTGAAGCAGGTGGTGATCCATTATGGCCTTAGCGATGGGGGCGGCAACGGACCCGCCATGGCCGCCGTTTTCGACAATAACGGCGACCGCTATCTGAGGGTTTTCGGCCGGAGCAAAGGCCATAAACAGTGCGTGATCGCGCATCTTTTTATCGATCTTCTCCTCGTCGTACTTCTCTTCCTGTTTCACGGTGAAAACCTGGGCGGTTCCGGTCTTTCCGGCAATGCGATAGTGTTCATTACGAATGCCCCGGGCGGTGCCGCGCAGCCCCTCTGTGACCTGTAGCATGGCCTTCAGCATATTATCCCAATTAGGTTCTGACTTTATCGTGACCACACCTTTCTGGGTAACGGGTTGTTCAGCGGGTGTTTCCTCTCCATTGTGCTGAATCGCCCTTACGATCCGGGGTTTCAGGTGTTTACCGCGACCGGCCAGTGTGGCGGTGGCGCTGGCCAGTTGCAGTGGTGTTGTGAGGAAATAACCCTGACCAATGCCGGTAATCAGGGTCTCGCCTGGATACCAGGGCTGACGCCTGGCGCGCTTTTTCCACTCGCGGGAGGGTAGCAGGCCGGCCAGTTCACCGGTTATGTCGACACCGGTTTTTTCACCGAATCCGAAGGGGGCAAGGTACTCGGTTAATTTATCAATACCCATCTGCAGGGCCAGATCGTAGTAGTAGACATCGCAGGACTGGGTGATCGCATCGTACAGATCAACGGCACCATGACCGGTTTTCTTCCAGTCGCGGTATTTATGGCTATGGTTGGGCAGTTGGAAAAAACCGGGGCAGAACTTTTTCTGGGTCGCACTGATCACCCCACTCTCCAGTCCGGCCAGCCCGATAAAGGGTTTAATCGTTGATCCGGGCGGGTACTGCCCCCGGATAGCACGGTTGAACAGCGGATTGTTTTCAGATGTCTTCAGTGCGTTGTAATCGGCGGAGGAGATCCCTTCAACAAACAGGTTGGGGTCAAAGCCCGGTTTGCTGACCAGGGCGAGAATATCGCCGTTGTTCGGGTTGATGGCGACAGCGGCCCCGTTGTCTTCACCAAAAGCCCGCATCGCCACTCCCTGCAGTGATGCGTCAATAGTGAGGTGTAGATCTTTGCCGGGAACCGGTGGCTTGTTTTCCAGTACCCGTATCACCCGTCCCAGGGCATTGACCTCGACCTGTTGCAGTCCCACCTCGCCATGCAGTTCTGTTTCGTAATACTTCTCGACGCCGTTTTTACCGATATGCGTGGTGCCTGAGTAGCTGGAGTTATCAATACTCTGAAGCTCTTTTTTATTGATACGGCCGACATAACCCAGGATATGGGCGGTGATATCTTTTTGCGGGTAGTCCCGTAACAGTTTGGCGTGAATGTCTACACCGGGAAACAGGTGTCGGTTGACGGCAAAACGAGCCACCTCTTCGTCGGTTAGCTGGACCCGGATGGGGATGCTCTCAAAGCGGCGTTGATGGCTTTTGAGTCGCCTGAAACGCTTTATGTCATTTTCACTGATCGGGACGAGCTGTCCGAGCTCGAGCAGCGTTTTCTCCAGGTCTTTGACCCGTTCGGGTGTGATCTCCAGGCTATGAGTCGGCAGGTTTTGCGCCAGAATCACGCCGTTGCGGTCGTAGATCAGGCCCCGAGTGGGGGGGAGTGGCTCAACTTTAACCCGGTTGTCCCTGGAGAGTGTGGTGAAATGGGTGTGGTCAACGATCTGCAGTTTTGCCAGATGCAGTACCAGGAGCAACAGGAGCAGCAGAACAATCAGGGCAGCGATAATGGCGCGCGACCGAAACAGCCGGCTTTCGCGCAGATAATCTTTCAGCGTGCTCTGGTACATGCCGTTAGCTTACTTGGAATTTGCGTCGAAGATCACGCAGTACAATATAGATCCAGGGCCACAGCAACATTCCGACCAGAGGAGGTACCCAGTAGGTCAGTGGGGGTGTGGGTTGAGCCACGGCACCTATGACCCAGAGTGAAATCAGCTTCTCCAGCAGTAACAGCACCAGTATGGTGAGCGATTGTTGCCACAAGGGAAAGAGTCGAATGCGCAGGTGCATCTCAAAAACGATGTAGGCAATCAGTGCCAGGGAGAGGGCGTGTTGACCCAGCAGGGTACCTGAGAGCACATCCACCAGAATGCCGGTAATCCAGCCAACGGCAACGCCCACGCGTTGTGGCAGAGCCAGCACCCAGTAGATCAGAACCAGGGTATACCACTGGGGACGCAGCATCTGGGCCCAGTCAGGCAGGGGCAGTATGGCCAGTAACAGGGCGACACAGAAGGTGCAGATAATGACGAAGGTGCCTTGCCGGGGAGAGAGCGTCATTCGGCACGCTCCGTTGCAGGCTCGGTTATCGTAGCGCTGGCTTTTTCTGGATCCGTTTCGGGTTCCGATGCATCAGTGCTCTGCTCAGGAGGCTGTAGGGTCCAGACCAGCAGGGCCTCTCTGGCTCGATCCAGATGGGCGCTCGGTTGGGCCTTGATACGTGCGAAGGGCTCACCGGGTTCCCGCACAATCGAGGTGACCGTGGCGACCGGGTAACCGGAGGGAAAGCGCCCACCCAGGCCGGAAGTGACCAGCAGATCCCCAATTTCAATATCCGCATTGTTGGGGAGATTCGGCAGCTCCAGTTCGTTGATACGGCCACTGCCGATTGCCACCGTACGTAAACCGTTCCGGTTAACCTGAATCGGTAGCGCATGGCTGGCATCGGTAATCATCAGCACCGAGGAGGTAAAGCGGTTTACGTGAATGACCTGGCCCATGACTGCATTGGCCTGCAGCACCGGCTGGCCTTTGTAGATACCTGAACTTGAACCTTTATTGAGCAGCACCAGCTGCCGGTAGGGGTCCATATCAACGGCGACCAGCTCTGCAATCAGCACTCGGTCGCCGATTTTAAAAGAGGAGTCCAGCAGATCCCGCAGGCGCATATTTTCTGCCTCCAGGGCGGCCAGCTTTTGCTGACGACCCTGGAGGAGCAGGTTCTCTTTGCGCAGGTCGCGGTTTTCATCTTGCAGCCGGGAGCGGGTTGCAAATGTTTCCGAGGCCCAGTGTCCAACGGAGAGTGGGAGATTGGCGATGAACTGTAGCGGATAAATGACGGTAGAGAGCACCGATCGAACCGATTCCAGGTGGTGTTGCCGGTGATCCACAATCATCAAGCCGAGCGACAACACCGCGGCAAGAATGACGCGGAAAGTAATCGACGGACCTTGTGTAAAGATCGGCTTAATGGGGGATCAGCCTCTTTGCTATCGTGATCGGCGCCTTACGGCATCTACTCCAATGCGAACAGCAGCTCGCCACCACGTTCGTCCAGCATCTCCAGCGCCCGGCCACCACCCCGTGCCACACAGGTCAGTGGGTCTTCGGCGATCAGCACCGGCAGGCCCGTCTCTTCTTCCAGCAGGCGATCGATGTCACGCAGGAGTGCACCACCCCCGGTGAGCACAATGCCGCACTCCGCCACATCCGCGCCCAACTCAGGCGGGGTCTGCTCCAGGGCCGCCTTTACCGCACCAACGATGCCAGACAGAGGCTCTTGCATCGCCTCCAGGATCTCGTTGCTGCTGAGGGTGAAGCTCCTGGGGATCCCTTCAGCCAGGTTGCGGCCTTTGATCTCCATCTCTTTGACTTCATTGCCCGGGAAGGCAGAGCCGATCTCTTTTTTGACCCGTTCAGCGGTGGCCTCACCGATCAGGGTTCCGTAGTTACGGCGTACATAGTTGATGATGGCCTCATCAAAGCGGTCACCACCGACCCGTACAGAGTTGGAATAGACAATGCCATTCAGGGAGATGATCGCCACCTCTGAGGTACCGCCTCCAATGTCCAGCACCATGGAGCCCCGAGCCTCATTGACCGGCAGACCGGCGCCAATGGCCGCGGACATGGGCTCTTCGATAAGGTATACCTCCCGGGCGCCGGCACCCGCTGCGGACTCTCTGATGGCACGCCGTTCAACCTGGGTCGATCCGCAGGGTACGCAGACCAGTACCCGGGGGCTGGGTCGGATCAGCTTGGCTTCATGCACTTTGTGAATGAAGTGCTGCAGCATCTTCTCCGTGACGGTGAAGTCGGCAAT
>JAPHUG010000153.1 GCA_026197195.1 Sedimenticola sp. | reverse complement strand
CGCGCTGGCGGAAGATCTGCTCGGTCAGGGTGCTGACCAGGTTCTGAAACATCTCTACGAAAACTGAGTTTCTCGCAATGTCTTTTCTCGAACCCAATACTGAGTGCAGTCTGGCGGGCGTCGGCGTGCTGGTAACCCGTGCCGCTCATCAGGCGACTACGCTCTGTAAGCTGATCGCCAACCGGGACGGATTACCGCTTCGCTTCCCAACGGTTGAGATACTGGATCCCCCAGACCCGGCGCAGATTACAGCGCAGCTAAAGCAGCTCTCCAGCTATGACATGGCCATCTTTATCAGCCCAAATGCCGTGCTATGGGGCATCAAGCTGGCGCCCGGACAGGCCCTCCCGGAGGGTGTGGCATTGGCGGCCGTTGGAAAGCGCACCGCCCAGACACTGGCGGAGTCGGGCTATCCGGTGGATATTGTCCCGGAGGCGTCTTTTGATAGCGAAGGTCTGTTACAGACACCGGAACTCAAGGAGGTGCAGGGTAAGCGTATCCTGATACTGCGGGGTAATGGTGGGCGCGAGCTGTTGGGTGAAGAGCTCTCCAAACGTGGCGCGATTGTGGATCATGCAGAGGTTTACCAGCGCGCCTGCCCTGCAACCGATCCGGACAATCTGATCTACCGCTGGGATGATGATGTGGACGTGGTCACAGTGACCAGTAATATCCTGTTGGACAATCTGTTTACCCTGTTGGGTGAGGCCGGAAAGCCGCTGTTACAGGCTACACCCATGATCGTGGTTAGCGACCGCATGCGTCAGCATGCCCGTGAACTGGGTTGCACCGAGGTTTATCTGGCGCAAGGGGCTGACGAACAGGACCTGATGAAGGCGATCTGCCTCTGGGCCAGCAATCGCAATTAACCATGACTTAACCAGTACCATTCGAGTCAGGTGCCAGCGCTTGAGTGATGGTATAGTCAGCAGTGAGACATTGTTTTATGGGGTAGTGGCGGTGCGCCGCTATCACGCTTTGCTAGACTAGATAAGGGTGAGCGCAACGGCTGTCAACTGGGGTTCGGTCCTCGTTGAAAAGCCGTCATGGGCAGTAATGCACGCATCCATCGCCAATCTCTATCAACCGGCAAGCCGGTTGCAACATAAGCAAGACGGAAGAGTGAATGAGCAACAAAGAGACGAAGGATCCAGGAATGGAAGAAACGGCGGAGATGGAAAAGGAACCGCAGATTGAAGATGCTGAAATTATCGAGTCCACGCCCCTGCAGGAGCCACAGGCTAAAGAGAAATCCGCAGGTGCGCCAAAACTTCCAATCATACTGGCATTGATTGCCATCATTCTTGTCTTTGGGACGCTGGGCTATGGTTACCAGTACTGGCTCTCGCTGCAGGAATCGCTACAGCAGATGAATGCCTCCCTTGGAAAGGCGGGCGAACAGCAGCAGGCTCTGCAAAGCGAACTGGCCACCGTCCAAAAGGCGTTTGAAGCGCAGAAGAGCGCCATTGCAAACCAGCAGACTGCCCTCACAGCACAGGATGAAAAGCTGACGGCAGAGCGTGACCGCCTGAGCCAGCAGGCCAGTGAAATGAAGCAATCACTGGAGTCGGTGTACAGCAAGGTCGGGCGTACCAGTAACGCCTGGATGGCCTCCGAGGCGGAGTACCTGATGCGGGTTGCCAACCATCGTCTGAAACTGGAAGGGGATGTCATTACAGCCATTGCGGCGCTGGAGACGGCGGATGGCCGGTTACGGGATACCGGTGACCCCGGCATGATTGATGTGCGCGAAGTCCTGGCGAAAGAGATTGCGACCCTGAAGTCGGTTGGTCAGCTCGACCGGGTGGGGCTCTCTGCCAAGATCACTGGGCTGATCGGGCAGGTTAAAGGGCTTAAAATGCTGGGCCTGGAATACACGCCCTCAGAGGCAAAGCAGACAAAGGCGGTGGTTCCCGAAGAAGAGCGCAGTGTCGAAACCTTGCTGAAGGATGGCTGGGAAGGCTTCAAGTCAGTCATGGTGATCCGCCATCGCGACAAGCCGGTCAGCGCCATGCTGCCCCCCGAGCAGCAGTTTTTTGTCTATAAAAATCTGGAGCTACAACTGGAAGCCGCGCGGCTGGCACTCCTGAAGGGTGATCCGGTGTTGTTTGCCTCCAGTCTGGAGCAGGCGGAAGCCTGGATAGGTGACTTTTTCGATGCCGAAGCGAATGCGACCCAGGCGATTCAGCAGGCGATAGCCGACCTCAAGGCTGTCAATGTCAGACCCGCTTTGCCTGATATCTCCCAATCACTGGCAGCTTTACAAGCACGTATGAAAGCGGCTGGGGAAGAGGGTGCCCAATGAAGATATTGATCCTTGCGATACTTGGGCTGGCCGCCTCGGTACTTCTGGCCCTGGCGGTAAAGGAGGATAACGGCTATATCCT
>JAPHUG010000129.1 GCA_026197195.1 Sedimenticola sp. | reverse complement strand
TAAGGGAAGCGGGTATGGAAGGGGGAGACATGGTTCGTAAATTATCCTTGGCTATGGCCTTGGTATTAGGGGTTTCACCGTTGACTTCATATGCGGTTGGCCTCGGTGATATACAACTCAAATCGGCGTTGAATCAGTATCTTGATGCTGAGATCAAACTGCTCTCTGTTGACAGGGATGAAATCAGTGACATCAAGGTCACCCTGGCCACTCCTGAGGCGTTTCGTCGCTCGGGGATTGATCGCCCCTTCATACTGAGTAAATTACGTTTTCAGGCCGACGAGACTGCGGATGGCAAGACCATTATCCGGGTTTCCAGTCGGGATCCTATCCGAGAGCCCTTCCTGAATTTCCTGATTGAAGTCAACTGGCCTAAAGGCAAAATACTGCGTGAATACACGGTATTGCTGGATCCGCCGGTCACACTGGACCGCCGCCCAGCACCCGTACAGGCGGCCCCGATGCAACAAAGCCGCAAGCCGACGCAAACAGCCAGACGGCCTGCAGCAGCCCCTGCTGCCCGTTCAGCCGTGTCCCCTTCTGATGTCGCATGGGCTGGAGGCGCTGGACCCAGTGAATACGGTCCGACCCAGAAGAACGACACCTTATGGGGTATAGCCAAGCAGGTTCGCACCGAAGGGGCGAGCATGCAGCAGATGATGATTGCCTTGCAGCGCGCCAATCCGCAGGCGTTTATCAATCAAAATATCAATAACCTGAAGGTGGGTCAGGTACTGCGTATCCCCAAGGCCGATGAGGTCATGGATCTGAACAGACGCGAAGCGGCCCGGGCCTACAGTGATCAGCTGCAGGAGTGGCAGGCCGATAGCAAGCCAACCGAAAGCGTAGTTGAAGAGCGGCCAGACAGCGAGTCAATCGCTGCCGGTGAGCCTGAAGAGCCGACTGTAGAGCCCCAGGCTGAATTGAAAATTGCCTCGGCGCGTCCCAGTGGCGAAGGTGAGGCGGGACCCAGTGAAGGGGCCGATGCGGGCGCTGTTCTTGAGCAATTGAAGCAAGAGCTGATTGTTTCTGAAGAGAGTAAGGAAGCGGCGCTGCAAGAAGTGGAAACGGTGCGCTCACGGGTCGATGACCTTGAGTCACAACTGGAAGACTTGCAACGGCTGCTGAGCTTGAAGAGCGAACAGCTGGCCAAGCTGCAATCGGGTATGGGTGATGCGACGGCTGAGGCCGTAACGCCAGAAGCGATGGCTGAAACCGCAACGGAATTATCCGCTGATTCACCGGTCATGGCTGAGACGGATGAGGCTGCAGAGCCTGATGCGCCGGTTATGGCCGAATCAGGTGATTCTGAGTCGGATTCCATGATCAAGGATCTGTCGCTGGAGTCCTCCGCTGAAGAGCCTACCCAGGCCGAAGCTGAATCTCCCGTGATGGCTGAAGAGGCCACACCAACAACCGAAGAAGCCGCAGAGGAAGCACCTGCAGATGAACCCGCCCCGGTTGTGGCAGAAGCGGCGCCTGAACCTCTAGCGCCAGCCGTTTCTCCAGAACCCGCAGAAGAAGACAATCTACTGGATATGATTGCCGGTGACACGACCCTGCTAGGGGTAGCCGTTGCGGGCGGTGTTGTAATACTGGCGTTGCTTTGGGTGGCTATCAGTCGCCGCCGTTCAAACAGTGCAGATTTCCAGGAGAGTATTCTGATCAGCACCGTTGATGAGAACGATTCTGAGCAGGTGATGGACGAGATACCGCAAGAACCGGTTTCTCACCCAACAGAAGAGACCTCTTTCCTGAGTGACTTCTCACCCAGCGATATCGACGCGCTGCAGGATGAGACCGGTGAAGTAGATCCCTTGGCAGAGGCTGATGTCTATATCGCCTATGGACGTTATCAGCAGGCGGAAGAGCTGATTCGCCAAGCGATAGATAAATTCCCTGAGCGTCCCGAGCTAAAGCATAAGCTGTTCGAGATTCTCTATGCCACCAAGGACAAGGAGGGCTTTGTGGCTCTGGCCGAGAGCAGTTCGGCGGAAGGTCTGGATAAAAAGGATGAGAGCGCTTGGGGCAAGGTGATCACCATGGGCGCCCAGTTGGCTGCTAGTCATGCCCTGTTTGCGGGTGCAAGTGACGGTTCGGCAGAAATGGATGATGACGAGTTGGCCTCACTGGAAGATGAACTTGGGCTTGATAATGAGTTGGGCCTGGATGAAGTCTCCACAACGGTCGATCTGATTGATCCTGATAAGACGGAAGAGCTGGAGTCCATTGGCTCACTGGATCTGGATGAAACATCTGAGTTCACCGAGCTGGGTGATCTGGACGAGTTGTCTCTGGATGCCGATCTTGATTCCGGCCTGGATGAGCTCACGGGTGATCTGGATATGGGGCTTGATCTCCCCTCTGATGAGGCTGAAGAGGTGCTTTCACTCGAGGAGAGTGACAGCCTGAGTGTGGATGCCGATACGGATCTGAGCCTGGTCTCCCCGGATAGTGAGCGGGTTGACGAAGAGACCTCTGAGTTTGACATGACGCTGAGCCATCTCGATACCGATGGTCTGCTGGAAGAGGAAGAGAGCAGCTTCTCTATAGAAGACCCTCTCGAAACAGCTGAGTTGGATGATCTACGGCTTGATGCCGACTCCGAAGCCGAGCAACTGGGTGATGCTGTGATTGATTTCAGTGATACAGCACCGATGGAGGGTACCGACTCCCAGACCTATGACTCGCTTGAGCTGGATCAGGAAGAAGATGCGCCGCTGGAGCTGGCAGACTCTTTCTCACTGGATGATCTGGATGAAGATGACGGTACTGATATCAAGCTCGGGGAGCCGGAAGATGACCTGATTGATGAAAACAATACCAAGTTGGATCTGGCGCGGGCTTATGTGGATATGGAGGATGCGGATGGTGCGCGTAGTATCCTCGAAGAGGTACTAAGCGAGGGTAACGAGGGTCAGAAGAAGGAGGCTCAGTCCTTACTGGATAAACTCACCTGATTATCCGAGTTGTTACTAACCTGATTAAGGCGCACTTCGGTGCGCCTTTTCTCTCTCTGGGGCATTGCTCCTGTGAAGTTTCATGGTAGGCGAGCGCATGTGACTCCTTTTGTTTTAGAATAGGCAGTCTGAGGGCTGCTGTTTGTTGTTGAATCAAGGGCGTGTGATATGCGATTGGCTATGGGGGTTGAATATGATGGCTCTGCCTATCATGGATGGCAGTTGCAAAAGTCTGGTGTTCGTTCAGTACAGCAGTCGATTGAGCAGGCTTTAGGCAAGGTGGCGAATCATCCTGTTCGTGTGTTTTGCGCGGGCAGGACAGATACCGGGGTGCATGGAGAGGGTCAGGTGATCCACTTTGATACCCCCGCCATTCGCAAGCCCCGTGGCTGGGTGTTGGGAGCCAATGTTAATCTCCCGGATGATGTCAATATCAACTGGGTCTGTGAAGTGTCTGATGATTTCCATGCCCGGTTTTCCGCAGCCAGTCGCAGCTATCGCTATGTCATCTTGAATCGACCTACACGCTCTGCCATCTGGCGAGACCGTGCTGTCTGGATGCACCATCCTCTGGATGAACGGCTGATGCAGCTTGGTGCAGAGCATCTGATTGGCACGCATGACTTCTCCTCCTACCGGGCGATTGGCTGTCAGGCAAAGAGTCCTGTTCGTACCATTACGCAGCTGCAGGTGCATCGGGAAGGCGATAGGGTCATCATCACTATCAGTGCGAATGCCTTTCTGCATCATATGGTACGCAATATTGCCGGTGTGCTGATGGCTATCGGTCGGGGTGAACAGTCGGTTGACTGGAGTCGCGAGGTTTTGGATTACCGTGACCGTACGCTGGGTGGAGTGACCGCGCCACCTCAAGGTCTCTATCTCACGGATGTCGGCTATCCCGCTCATTTTCAGCTTCCGAAAGAGGCGCTGATTGAGTAGCCATTCGGGGTATTTAGGCAGTATTTATGATTGAATACCGCCGCTTAATTTAGGGATTAAATCTGTCGCAATAAACGGTACAATCTTTCTCAACCAAGCACTATCCTGTATTGTTAGCCTTTCTATGAGAACCCGGGTCAAAATTTGCGGTATTACGCGCACTGAAGATGCCATGTCGGCCATCAATGCAGGTGCGGACGCGATTGGTCTGGTCTTTTATCCCCCCAGTCCACGTGCGGTAACCCTTGCTCAAGCGATCGAGATTGTGCGGGTCTTGCCAGCCTTTGTCTCAGTGGTTGGACTGTTTGTGAACCCCGATTATGATCAGGTGTCCGATGTGCTGAACCAGGTTCACCTGGATCTTCTTCAATTTCATGGTGATGAACCCGCTTCCGAGTGTGAAGCCTTTGGTAGTCCATACCTGAAAGCGGTAAGAATGCGCCCTGAAATTGATCTTCTGAAAGTTGAGAAGCAGTACCCTTCAGCCTCTGGCCTGTTGTTGGACAGCTATAAAAAAGGCACGCCAGGGGGTACAGGCGAGGCCTTTGAGTGGGCGCGTATTCCGGCCAGTTTGCGCAACCGTATTATCCTTGCCGGTGGTTTGTCAGCTGTGAATGTTGAGCAAGCCATCTGCCAGATCAGACCCTATGCGGTCGACGTCAGTGGTGGCGTGGAGCGGGAGAAGGGGATTAAGGATCAAGATAAAATTCTGGCCTTTATGCGAGGAGTTGAGAGTGCCGATCGAAAAACCGATTGATTTCAGTAGCATGCCGGATTCACGAGGGCATTTTGGCCCTTATGGTGGCCTGTTTGTCTCTGAGACCCTTATGGAGCCGCTTGATGAGCTGCGTGAGGCTTATGAAAAGTATATGCAAGACGAATCGTTCCTGGCAGAGCTGGATGCGGATCTGGCCAATTATGTCGGGCGTCCATCCCCTGTCTATCACGCGGAGAGACTGAGTCGCGAAAATGGCGGTGCACAGATCTACCTGAAACGGGAGGATCTTAATCACACAGGGGCGCACAAGGTGAATAACACCATTGGCCAGGCACTCCTGGCCAAGCGCATGGGTAAGAAGCGGATTATTGCTGAAACCGGAGCCGGCCAGCATGGTGTGGCTACCGCGACGGTTGCGGCCCGCTTGGGTCTGGAGTGTGTCGTCTACATGGGTGCGGTGGATATTGCCCGGCAAGAGGCCAATGTCTATCGCATGAAGTTACTGGGCGCCAAGGTAGAGTCTGTCGAGTCGGGTTCCAAGACACTCAAAGATGCCCTTAACGAGGCGATGCGTGATTGGGTGACCCATGTTGACGACACCTTCTACATCATTGGTACCGTAGCGGGACCTCATCCTTATCCGGCAATGGTGAGAGATTTTCAGGCGATTATCGGCCGCGAGGGTCGACAACAGATGCTGAGTCAAACCGGTGCTTTACCGGATGCACTGGTTGCCTGTGTGGGAGGCGGTTCCAATGCCATTGGCCTCTTTTATCCCTTTCTGAACGATGAGCGTGTCAAGATCTACGGTGTAGAAGCGGCAGGTGCTGGACTGGATACCGATCAGCATGCTGCACCCCTCTGTGCCGGAACGCCCGGTGTTTTGCACGGCAACCGGACCTATCTGATGGAAGATAAAAATGGTCAGATTATCGAGACACACTCGATTTCGGCGGGCCTCGATTACCCAGGTGTGGGACCTGAGCATGCGTGGCTGAAAGATATTGGTCGCGCTAACTATGTAGCAGCTACTGACGACGAAGCGCTGGCTGCATTTCATACTCTGACACGGGTTGAGGGCATCATTCCCGCTTTGGAATCCAGCCATGCCGTGGCTTATGCCCTTAAATTGGCCCGCCAGATGGATGAGAGCCAGACAATCCTGGTTAACCTCTCAGGTCGTGGCGATAAAGATATGCATACTGTAGCAGCACTGGATGGATTGAAGATATGAGCAGGATCGGAGAACGTTTCAAACAGCTGGAGCAGAAGGGCCGGGTCGCTCTGATCCCTTTTGTTACCGCAGGTGATCCTGGGCCTGCAGTGACGGTGCCGCTCATGCATGCCATGGTAGAGGCGGGTGCGGATATTATCGAGTTGGGTGTCCCTTTTTCTGACCCCATGGCCGATGGCCCGGTGATTCAGCGGGCCAGTGAGCGCGCTCTGGAGCACGGTGTGAGTCTGCGTGATGTGCTCGGTATGGTCAGCCAGTTCCGCCAACAGGATACCAGCACGCCGGTTGTATTGATGGGCTATCTCAACCCGGTGGAAATTATGGGCTACGAGTCCTTTGCTGAGGCGGCTCAGGAAGCGGGTGTGGATGGTTTGTTGACTGTGGATCTGCCGCCGGAAGAGGCCGATGAACTGGTCGCTGCCATCAAGCCGCGAGCGATCGATCCGATTTTTCTGATCGCCCCGACCAGCAGTGAAGAGCGGATGCAACGTATTTGTGATGCGGCCAGTGGATTCGTTTACTATGTATCGGTAAAAGGTATTACCGGAGCCGGGCATCTGGCGATTGGTGAAGTAGCCGCGAAAATGGCTCAAATTCGCAAGCACACTCAACTGCCTGTTGGTGTGGGTTTTGGGATCAGTAGTGCTGAAAAGGCTCAGGCGATTGCACAGGTCGGTGATGCTGTGATCGTAGGTAGTGTGCTGGTCAAGCGAATTGAAGAGCTAAGAGAAACGCCCGAGGAGATCGCTCCGGCGATAGCGCAGATCCTCTCGTCCATGCGGCAGGCTATAGATCTGGTCTGATGGGTTTGTTGAAGGGTGCCCGGTCTGCTGTTTTTATAGGGTCACCCTGAAAGTTAATAAGTAGAAACGGGATAATAACCATGAGCTGGTTTGAAAAGTTGATGCCGAGCCGTATACGTACGGAAGGTGGAAGTAAACGGGGTGTTCCAGAAGGTCTTTGGGCCAAGTGCCCTGGCTGTGGTGCGGTACTTTATCGTGCTGAAATGGAGCGCAACCTGGATGTCTGCCCTAAATGTGGCCACCACAATCGCATCGGGGCCCGCAAACGGCTGGCCGCTTTTCTTGATCCTGAATCGATGCAGGAGATAGCGGCTGACCTGGCGCCCACTGATCCGCTGAAATTCAAGGACAGTAAAAAATACCGTGACCGTCTCACTCAGGCGCAGAAGAGTTCGGGTGAGAAGGATGCCCTGATTGTCTTGCAGGGAACCCTTAAGGGTTTAAATGTCGTTACAGCGGCCTTTGAATTTAGTTTCATGGGGGGCTCAATGGGCTCTGTGGTCGGTGAGAAGTTTGTTCAGGGCGTGAATGTCTGCCTTGAGAAACGTATCCCCTTCATCTGCTTCTCTGCCAGTGGTGGCGCCCGCATGCAGGAGTCACTGTTCTCCCTGATGCAGATGGCCAAAACCAGTGCCGCCCTTAACAAGATGCGTGAACAAGGCATTCCCTATATCTCGGTACTGACTGATCCGACCACAGGGGGTGTGTCGGCCAGTTTTGCCATGTTGGGGGATCTGAATGTGGCTGAACCCAATGCCCTGATTGGCTTTGCCGGGCCGCGTGTGATTGAGCAGACTGTACGTGAAACCCTGCCAGATGGATTCCAGCGCAGTGAGTTTTTATTGGAACACGGCACCCTTGATATGATCATTGACCGCCGGGAAATGCGTGACAGGGTAGCTGACCTGCTGAGTATTCTGACCCATCAGCCAAAGCCTGTGTCAGATCAGCCAGAAGAACTCCTGGCACCGGTTGAACCGGAAATTGACGAATAAGAGATGGCCTGTTGAGCGGTTAGTTCACCGCGCTGTTAATCTCACTGCCCCGGTTTTGAGTCGGGGCAAGTCACTATCCTACTGATTGAAATGAGATGCGATTCAATAATCTAGCGGACTGGCTTGAGTGGCAGTCCACATTGCACCCGAAAGAGATTGAACTGGGTCTTGATCGGGTGAATCAAGTCTGGAATTCCATTGCCCACCCATCACTGAACTGTAAGGTCATTACGGTAGCCGGAACCAATGGCAAAGGCTCCTGTGTTGCCTTTCTGGACAGTATTCTCAGGGCGGCCAGTTATCGGGTTGGTTGCTATACCTCGCCTCATCTCGTGCGCTATAACGAGCGAATTGTTATTGATGGGGCGCCGGTGAGTGATGAACAGATCTGCCACGCCTTTGAGGTGGTGGATCAGGCGCGGGGTGACACCCCGTTGACCTATTTTGAGTTTGGTACACTGGCTGCCTTGCACATCTTTGCCTCGGCTGGACTGGACGTGGTGGTCCTCGAAGTGGGGCTGGGTGGGCGTTTGGACGCGGTGAATATCATTGATCCGGATGTAGCGTTGATCTCCACTGTGGCGATTGATCATACGGACTGGTTGGGGTCGACCCGTGAACAGATAGCGGTTGAAAAAGCCGGTATTATGCGCGCAGGAAAGCCGGTTATTTATGCCGGTACAGATCGCCCTGTAACACTGGATCAGGCCGCTGAAGAAAAAGGCGCAACGCTGCTGGTGGCAGGTACTGACTATAGCTGGCGTACACAAGAACAGGGCTGGGATTGGCTGCATGGCGAACATCCCAGGCACTC
>JAPHUG010000373.1 GCA_026197195.1 Sedimenticola sp. | reverse complement strand
CTATCCCCACGCACCTAAGAATCAATGGGATGCTTCCATTGACTCAATTGCACGACTATGTGCCAAACATGCCGTACGTCTACTGGCGATTGGTAATGGCACCGCATCACGAGAGACGGACAAGCTTGCTGCTGATTTAATAAAGCGTCATCCTGAGCTGAAATTACAGAAAATGATGGTGAGTGAAGCCGGTGCGTCTGTCTACTCGGCATCGGAACTAGCGGCCACAGAGATGCCGGATCTGGACGTAACACTGCGTGGTGCGGTCTCTATTGCACGTCGCCTTCAGGACCCGCTAGCCGAGCTGGTTAAAATCGAACCAAAGGCCATCGGTGTCGGTCAGTATCAACACGATGTGAATCAAAATAGACTGGCAAAACAGCTCAACAACATTGTGGAAGATTGTGTTAACTCGGTGGGCGTTGATATTAATACGGCCTCACCTTCACTACTTGAACAGGTTTCAGGCCTGAACAAAACCTTAGCCGAAAATATTGTACTGTTTCGAAATGAGCAGGGTGCCTTTACGGATAGAAAAATACTGAAAAAGGTACCAAGGCTTGGCGAGAAGACCTTTGAGCTGGCCGCAGGATTTCTTCGTATTAGAGACGGTGTTAATCCTTTGGATTCATCATCAGTTCATCCCGAATCCTATCCTGTTGTTGAACGGATACTCAAAAAGGCCGGACGTCGACTGCAGGAGGTAATAGGTGACCGGGCTTTTTTGCGGTCACTCAATCCACAGGAATACACGGACGAGCAGTTTGGTTTGCCCACGGTAACCGATATCATCGCAGAGCTCGAGAAACCAGGGCGTGATCCTCGTGGTGAATTTAAAACGGCCACTTTTCAGGATGGGGTTGAGACCTTATCTGACCTGAAAGCGGATATGGTATTGGAAGGGGTTGTGACCAATGTAACCAACTTTGGCGCATTCGTCGATATTGGTGTTCACCAGGATGGGCTGGTACATATATCAGCCATGTCGGATAAGTTCATTAAAGATCCCCGTGAGGTTGTTAAGGCGGGTGATCTGGTAAAAGTGAAAGTGATGGAAGTCGACCTTGATCGAAAACGTGTTGGGCTCTCCATGCGATTATCGGATAGTAGTGAAACCGTCAATAGTGGTAAAAAGCGGCCTGCCTCATCAAGAGATCAGGCCAGTCGAAAGCAGATAAAGCAGCAGACAGAGAAAGGGAGGCCAGCCCTCGGTGGTGCTATGGCAGATGCATTGGCAAATGCATTGAATCGACAAAGATGAATGTGGCTGATAGATTGAGGCCTAATGCCTGTTAATACAGACGTTATCTGTTTAGGGTCATTTATACTGGATGGTGAATAGAAACTTTGAGGCTTGCGCTTAGAATTGAAGTGGCAACAGATGCAGGTGCCCGTCAGGGAGTGCCTGCGTTGTTACGACTTTTAGATGAGTATCAAGTGACAGCTTCATTTTGTATCAGTCTTGGTCCTGATCTCTCGGTTTATCCCTTTTCAGGGTTATTGCCGGGCTGGATTCGCAGGCGGTTACCTGCTCCCTATATTGGTCGTAAACAGCGGGATAATCTGCTTGCGATTCAACATGCGGGACATGATATTGGTCTATCCTCTTTCAGCGCACTGGAGTGGTACCAAGAGGCCGCTTACCAGTCTAAAGAGTGGGTGAGTTCAGAAATAACCCGTTCAGTCGATTCATATGTCGATCTGTTTGCCACAACGCCCCACTTTTATGGGGCGTTGGGCTTTCAAACAAATTCCAAACTGTTCTCTGAAGAAGCCGCGTTGGGACTGGCATTTGCAACGGATGTATGTGGTCGAAATGCCTTTTTTCCAGAATCGGAGGGTGTGAGTTCGCATTGCCCGCAAATACCTACCACGTTGCCCAGACTTGATGAGCTGCTACTTGATCCTGAAATCAATAGTAGCAATCTGCATCAATATCTTTTTGCTGAATGCCAGCGGGTTTTGCCCCATGGCGAAGTCTTTACGCTGAGTGCTGAGAGGGAGGGTGGTGAGTTGCTCGACACCCTTGAAAAACTGATTGTCATGTGGAAAGGCGCGCAGTGGGAGATTCGCTCACTTTCTGATCTGTTTAAACAGATCGATAGTTCCCAATTAAGACACCACTCAATTGGCTGGAAAAAAAGGGCTACGGGAGACCGGTACATAGCCATGCAGAGTGGTGTGGTGGATTAGACACTATTGAGAACAATAGCTAACAACGTCTGATCAGAAAACCAAAAGGATAGACGCTATGACGATAACACGACGAATCAGAAACAGTGAACTGAGCACCCTTGTCTATACCGCGCCATCTACGGTACATGGAACGGGCGTATTTGCTAAAAGGGAGCTGTCTGAGGGCGAGTATATTGGGACCTACCATGGTCCAGAGGCAAAGAGAAATGGCACCTATGTGCTATGGGTGTTTGAGAGTGACGATGAGGCGAGCGCGGTAGGACGAAGTGGTAAAAACCTCCTGCGTTTTTTAAATCACTCGACACCCGGTAATGCGGAATTTGATGGTTTTGATTTATATGCCCTGACGGATATAGCAATAGGAGAAGAGATAACCTTTGACTACCAATCAGAGGTCTAGATCCACCCGGTTACAATGATCTACAGCTCGTATGACTAATGGTAGCGTCGCATCTGCCCGACTAACACACCCTGAATCTGTACCTGGTCGGTTGAAAAGATCATGGGCTTCATGGTTGGGTTTGCGGGGTGTAAAATCACCGAACCCTGTTTTTGTTCGATCCGCTTTAGTGTGGCATCTGAGCCTTCAATTAACGCAACAACGATTTCACCATTTCTGGCATGGTCCCGCTGTTCAATAATGATCTGATCTCCGTCAAGGATGCCTTCATCAATCATTGATTCACCTTTGACCTGTAAAACATAGCAGGGCTTGCCTGTTCGCAGGTAGTCAGGGATCTGTACGGTTTCATGTTGTTCTACCGCTTCAATCGGGCTGCCGGCTGCAATATAGCCGAGAAAGGGAAGGCCATTGGGTTCTTCACCTTCCGCTTCATTGGCTAATCGGATCCCGCGTCTCTGATTATTCATAGGCTCAACCAGACCGGCATCAATGAGCGCCTGTATCTGCTTATGAAGCGAGCCTTTTGAGCTCAATCCTAACGCATTGCATAGTTCGTCAAGGGTAGGGGGGTGTGGAAAATCGTTGAGATTCTCGCGAAGGTAGTCGTATATTTCCTGTTGCCGGCGTGTCAGTGGATGATTCATAGTATTGTATCCATGTTCTACTGTGGTTCTATGTTAACAGAGTGAGAACAGATAGAAAACAATTTTCTTTCGTGGCTAGCTTTCGGTCAGGATTTGATCACGTCCATTTTTCTTTGCCTGATAAAGTGCCTTATCCGCACGGCTATAAAAAGAGATCATTTCGGTCATTTCGTCAGGAGTAGCCGTTATGCATCCGGCGCTGAAAGTAACAAAAGGTTGTGTTTTGCTTCCCTGGTGAGGAATAGCTAATTGATGAATACAACGCTGCAGTGATTTTGCCACCGTCAGTGCGCCTTTTGAGTCGGTGTCGGGTAGTATGATGCAGAACTCCTCACCGCCATATCGCCCCGCAAGATCAACCGGTCTTCTGATGCAGTGTTTCATGGCCTTGGCTATCTTTTTCAGGCAACTATCACCCGCCTGATGGCCATACAGGTCGTTGTAGGCTTTAAAATGATCGATATCCAGCAAGATCAAGGAGAGTGGCTGCTGGTAGCGCTTACACTGTCCGACCATGCGCAGAAGATGTTGATCCAGAAAGCGGCGGTTAGCCAACCCCGTCAGTCCGTCTGAATGGGCCATCTTTTCTAGCGCATGGTTGGCAAGTTCGAGTTCTTGGGTCGTGCTGAGTAATTGATGCCGCATATTTGCAATACGCTGCATAGCCCCCATTTTTGCTTTTAGAACCGTTAGGTTAATCGGTTTCGTGAGATAGTCATCACCGCCTGATTCAATGCCTGCGACAATATCATCCGGGTTATTTTTCCCGCTCAGGAAAATAATTGGAACCCAATCTTGATAGGTGCTTCTAATTTGTCGTGCCATCTGATGGCCATCCAGAACAGGCATAATGACATCGAGGAGTATCAGGTCAGGTGATGCAGATTCATACAGCTCAAGGGCCTGTTGTCCGTTATCACCTGTTATCACGGTGTGGCCTAATGATTCAAGATGAGCGGTCATTAAAAGACGCTCACTCTTTGTATCATCGACAAGTAGTATATTCAAAACGATTTGCCTGCGTTTTGCTGAGTATTAGTCTCGACTCCATGCATAGATGACTTCAACCTTATTGCCAGGTGCCTCATAGCGTACCGATTCACAGAGCGAGTTGAGTAGCGGAATACCTCTCCCGCTCAGTTTTTCGATATTAAGTTCTTCGCTAGGGTTAAGCCTGCTCATATCAAAGCCTTCTCCACTATCCTCGACACGAATCTGCATGGTTCCTCCCTGAGAGGTATTTCGTGTCTCAATCCGTATTTTGATGAAGCCATCGTTTAACATGCCCAGACGTTTTTCTCTTTCAGTAAAATACTCAGAAAAACCCTCATGGGTATTTTTCATGGAAGAGTCGAGTTTCAGTAGACCATGATCCAATGCATTGATATACAGCTCTGTAAGTAAGGTAAAGAGTAGTCGGCGATGCTTTTGTAAACCCTCCATCTCTTGTATATGGTTGATCAATAATGGAATAGGATCGCTATTGCTTATCCGGCTGCCCGGGAGTGTGATTGAGAATTCGAGTGGGTCAGAAGAGGGCTCGTTAAGGTCGGAGGGGGTGTGTTCAACAGGCGGTGTTGCCACTGGCTCAGCTGTATCCGCAGGTGACTCCTTATCTATCCAGTTTGGCAGAACGTCTGGAATACAGGGGATCTCGGCAAGGCTGATATCGTCATCCTGTGGTGCATCACCACAGAAACTGGCTAAGGCTTTTGCCACACTTTCTAATGCAGACTCTCCTGCCTGGGTATTTTGTATGGCGGTTTCAAAACGTTCGCGACCAAAGTAGGTATTTTCAGAATTCCGAGCCTCTGTCACCCCATCACTTACCAATAGTATCCGATCACCCAGGGTTATATTTGAACGGATGAAGAGATCCTGATACTCAATGTCTGGGGCAATGCCTAACGGTAAACTGTTAGAACTAATGCGCTGTTTGATCTGTCCTGTGGTGCCATCAAGCAGGAGCACGTCAGGCATTCCACAGTTGATCACCTTGACATACTCAAGATTTTTACCGATTGAAATAAACTGTACGGCAAAAAACATCCCCGTTGGAAGCAGGTTGTAAAGTTTTTTATTAATACCCGCAATGATCTGGTGCGGAGTGAAACCTTTGGCGGTCATGGCCCTGAACACTTCTGAGGCGGGCAAGGCTCCCAACGCTGCTGCAAGCCCATGCCCTGTAAAGTCTCCGAGTAATATATGCATATCACTGGAGGGCGCATGAGCGGTCAATAAAACATCCCCACTAAACTGTTCAGCGGGTCTGAGTATGGTCTGGATACAGTCCAGTTTTATATTGTCTGCTACAACAGCACCGTTAAACACGGTCTCTGCCATCTCCTGGTCCATTTTCATCTGACCATAGAGACGCATCATCTCCAGATGCAGCTTTCTGATACGTTCCATTGATCTTATTTTGGCTTTAAGAACAATGGGTGATACCGGTTTGCTGAGGAAATCATATCCACCGACTTCAATGCATTTGGCCAGTGCGTTTTCATCAGTGAGTGCGGTTAGAAACAGAATGGGGATAAACTGTGCTTCAGACTGCTTCTGTATTTCTGCGACGGCTTCATAGCCGTCCATGACCGGCATGATGACATCCATAACAATGATATCAGGCGGGTTTGCCTGAAACGCCTTAATCGCTTCAAGACCATTTTCAGCTTCAAAAACGCTATAGCCATCATCTTCGAGAAAGATTCGCAGAAACTCACGATTGGTTATTTCATCATCAACAACCAGGGCAATGGGTTTGGTTTGCGTATTTCCAAAGCGCTTAGCAGCATCTGAAACAGATATGCGGGTCATGAGTCGCTACCTTCGGCCAAGAATGTATAGGAAAGATTCGTCTGCTCTAGACGGATAGCGGCCGTTTTATTTGATTCTTAATAAGGCGGGTAGCGCTGAGAAAGCCAAGCCCGTAGGGACGGGTGGTTAATGGCTGTTCAGGGCGCTGAGCTTATCGGAGGTGATACCTGCAGTCAGTAGCTCTGTATGTATGTGAGGGCGCCTGCGATCCTGCTTTCTCTGATCTGTTAGGCTGCTTGGAGTAAGATGAGGTGCCAAGCGTCTGCGATCACGATTAATTGAGCGTCTGAAAAACTTACGCACTTCAACCTTTTTGGATTTGAAATACTCTCCGTTGAGTTGCTTAATGACAGCGATGGCAGCAGAAGGGGGTTCAATTTGAACGATGCCGTGATATTCAACTTGCTTGTTGAGGGGATCATCTATACGGCAGATGTCACAGTGCATCAGGTTTCCGAGCGGGGCAAACTGTAAAAGATACCATTTCGGTTTCAGCGCGCTTGATATGAACTGCATGAGATCAAGGCGGGTTGTAGAGTTTGGTAATCTTCGAATGAAAACTTCCATGATTCGATACCTATATCTATAAACTAGCGCTCAAAAGAAAGGGATCGTAGTAACAAGAACAAGCGTTAGCTCTATCCATCCAAAGAAAGAGACTTAATCTTGGCCCTCCCTGGAATATAGCATTTAATGATTGGTTTTTACTAGAAGCAAAAGCATGACTGTGTTAAACGGCCATAACACATTGAATATTCGTATAAAAAACGGCTATGCAGGAACCCTGCATAGCCGTTAATCGTTTGCGACCTGATTAAAACAGGTCGTAAGCTGTCATTATCCTAATAGCGGGGCAATGACCAGACTCACAATCGCCATTACATTAATCAGGATGTTCATGGACGGGCCAGAGGTATCCTTGAAGGGGTCACCCACCGTATCACCGACAACGGCCGCCTTATGAACATCAGACCCTTTGCCGCCAAAGTTTCCTTTTTCAATGTACTTTTTGGCATTGTCCCAGGCACCACCGGCATTGGCCATCATGAGCGCCAACAGAACGCATGAGAGCAGTGCGCCACCAAGCATGCCGCCAAGTGCCTCTGGGCCCAGGATAAAGCCAATCAACATGGGCGATGCAACGGCGATAACGCCGGGCAAGATCATCTTTTTAAGTGCCGCGGTTGTGGCAATATCGACACAGCGTGCACTGTCTGGGTCTGCGGTTCCCTCCATGAGACCGGGTATCTCCCGGAATTGCCGACGAATCTCCTTGATCATATCAAAGGCTGCATCACCCACTGCGGTCATGGTGATGGCGGCTATCAGGAAAGGCAACATGCCACCTATAAAGAGGCCAATCAGTACCGTCGGATTACTTAACTCCAGAGAAAAGTTTTCAACGTTAATTGAAACGGTCTCAACATAGGCCGTGATAATGGCCAGTGCAGCCAGGGCGGCGGCACCAATGGCAAAGCCTTTACCAATAGCGGCGGTTGTATTACCCAGTTCATCCAGTGAATCGGTAATGGCTCGGGTATCCTCGCCCAGGCCACCCATCTCTGCGATACCCCCTGCGTTATCCGCAACAGGTCCATAGGCATCGATGGCCATGGTAATACCCACGGTGGCCAGCATGCCTACGGCTGCAATACCAACACCATAGAGACCAACCAATGAACTGGATGCGAAGATGATGGCACAAATGGTAATGATAGGTATCACGACCGATTGCATGCCTACGGCAAGACCGGTGATCATCACCGTGGCCGGGCCGGTCTCACCAGATTTTGCGATATCTTTGACCGGTTTGCCTGCCGTATAGTACTCAGTCACCAGGCCGATAATAATACCACCCACTGCGCCTGACAGCACGGCACCCCAAACTGCGGCGGATGCCCCAAGCAGTTTGATTACGACCAGTGAAGTGATAATAAACAGCACAGTTGCCCCGATGGTACCTATGCGCAGCGCAACTTCAGGACTCTTTGCGGAGTACTTACGCACCAGCAGGATGCCCATAATGGAACAGATCAACCCCAGTGAGGCGAGACCCAGTGGTAGGAACATCAGATCAGACTGTTTTCCCAAGGGATCCAGCGCATCGACCGACATGGTGGATGCAATGGCAATAGTGGCGATCATCGCACCGCAATAGGACTCAAAGATATCTGAACCCATACCGGCAACATCACCGACGTTATCACCCACATTGTCTGCAATTACACCAGGGTTGCGCGGGTCATCTTCGGGGATGCCGGCCTCGATCTTCCCAACGAGATCAGCGCCCACATCAGCGGACTTGGTGAAGATACCACCACCAACACGTGAGAAGAGGGCCACTGTCGAGGCGCCCATACCAAAGCCGTGGATTGCGTGAGCCGTTTCAGGGTCTCCACCAAAAAAGAGATAGAGGGTACCCAGTCCCAGCAGACCCATGGATGCCACTGACAATCCCATGATGGAACCGCCAAAGAAGGCAATTGAGAGGGCTTCCGAGGCCCCCTTTTCATGAGCCGCCGTGGTCGTTCTAACATTGGCCTGGGTCGCAGAGAACATGCCAATATAGCCTGCCAGCGCGGAGGCGCAGGCACCTACAACAAAGGCGAAGGCTGTTTTTACACCGAGCAAGAAGAGCAGAAGTACAACAAGGATGGCCGCAAAACTGCCCATCATCTTGTATTCGCGGCGCATGAAGACCATGGCGCCTTCATGGATAGCCTCGGCTATTTTGGTGACTTTCTCATTGCCGGTCTCGTATTGCATGACCAGCTGATAGATTTTGTAGGCCACAAAGAGGCCCAGTATCCCCAGTATTGGTGGTAATAAAGTGATTAAACTCATCTATCCCCTCGATTTTTTTATAAGTTTATAAAATGACCGCCCGGGTATTAAACAGTAAGAAACAATAACCCTAAGGAGGACAGTCCTGATGTGGTTGTTCTAAAGCTGTTAGATGGTGCTGCATAAGGTTTAGGTTAAATAAAATGCTCGAATGACATTATTAAAAAAAGCGATTACGAGTATATCTGAATCAGCCATTATTGACAGTCCCTAAACCGGCCCAGGTTGAAAAAGGTTGCTGTAGATCAAGCCTCTGTCTAGCGGTGATGCTGATTGGGGTAAGCGAATGTATGAAGTGGCGGGCTATCGGGATGGTACGGTCTCTCCCGATAGCCCTGCACGACTAGTAAGCCGCCTGGCTTAAGTAATTGATCAGCTCTTTTTCATTCTCGGCATGGCTGTTCTCCCAATGATCAAAATAGACCAGATCCTGAAGGGCTAGGCGGTCAAGCCAACCTGCGGTTTTCAGTTCAGGCTCTTTGAAAAAATGATCCACATAACCGATACAGAGATAGGCAACCGGCGTAACCTGCGAGGGAAGATTCAAACATTTTTTGAGGTCCAGTCGATTAAAAATACTTACCCATCCCACCCCGAGTCCTTCTGCACGGGCAGCCAGCCACAGATTCTGCACTGCACAAACACTGCTGTAGACATCCATGGCCATGTCATGTGTTCGTCCAATAACCGTCGGCCCGGCTCGTTCACGGTCGCAGGTAATGACCAGGTTGAGGGGCGATT
>JAPHUG010000023.1 GCA_026197195.1 Sedimenticola sp. | reverse complement strand
GGCAGTAATTTTTCTATAATTTTGAAATGCGATGATGTAATTTCCATCCGCGCATTTTATCACAAGTAGTGTTAACAGGCCCTAGCAGACTCCGTAGCTCATTGATATAGCGAAGCCCTCTCTGCTCCTGCGACATATCTTCTATTTCTGATTGAATATTACTAAAGACAATCGTGCTTAATACCGCGATAGGCAGAGCACAGAGTAACAGGAGAAAAGCAAATTTAACGGGGTAGTTAACCCGGGAAAGCAGTCGTGCGGCGGGGGTAAATAGTATGCTCATAGTCACTCCATAACCAAATACAGCTATTGACAGCCAATGGAGCTGTCAAAATACAATCGATCCTGACTTTACTGCGAGCCGCAAACCACCTGCTTTCATCAATGATCTGAGGTATAAATCGGGCTACAACTCATTAGTGTTGCAACACCAATGGTGTACTTAGCTAAAGATAGCTGCTCAAAACCAACTAGCAACTAACTGCTGTGACAATAGCACGATATTTGAACCGAAATACAGACAACAATTAACTGGTTTAACGAAATAGAATCAACGTATAGAAGAACCCAGCGCCTTCGGTTACATCGGCTCTGCTGCGGATTAACCGTCACCCTGTATTACCGCATTACTCTATTAGCACCTGCTTTTTTAAATTCAAACATTCCATGTCTGCAAGATGAAAGATAGCCGTTATACTGTTATAACGTGAAAACTCATCCGTTCATATTAAGAACGCCTCACTAAAAATACGGACCTTATGCTGCCGCCATTACCTGACCCCCACGCTATTGCCGTCCTGCTTCTGATTGTGATCGCCCTGTTCCTGTTTACCCGGGATAACATCCCCCTTGAGACCTCCTCTCTCCTGATACTGGTTACACTGGTGGTGGGGTTTGAAGTGTTCCCCTATACCCGGGAAGGGATCACGCTACAACCTGGCGATTTTTTCACCGGCTTTGGTAATGAGGCATTGGTAGCTATCTGCGCCTTGATGATCGTGGGTCAGGGCCTGGAGACAACCGGCGCACTTCGCCCGTTGGCCGCCCTGTTATCCAAGCACTGGTCAAACTGGCCCCTGCTCTCGTTTTTGATCACCCTGGTCTCAGCCGCCATACTCAGTGCCTTTCTTAATAACACCCCTATTGTTGTGATGCTGCTTCCCATCCTTATCAGCGTCTCAATACGTAACAATCAATCATCTTCCGGCATTCTGATGCCGATGGGTCTATCAACACTGCTTGGCGGTATGGCCACTACCATCGGGACCTCTACCAATCTGCTGGTCGTTGCCATTGCTGCGGATCTCGGCATGCGTACCTTCGGCATGTTTGACTTTGCGCTGCCCGTGATCGTCGCAGGCAGTATTGGCCTGGTTTATCTCTGGCTGGTTGCCCCCCGCCTGTTGCCTGACCGTCAGCCCCTGTTAAGCGACACCTCGCCCCGGGTATTTGATGCTGTACTGCATATCACTCCTGACAGCTTTGCCCATGGCAAGACACTGGCTGAAGTACTTGAAAAAACCGAACGCCGGATGAAGGTAGACCGCATCCAGCGTGGAGAAGGTCTTAACCTGACACGCCTGCCCACAGCTGAGTTACGAGAGGGGGACCGGCTGTTGGTACGCGATACACCCGAGCGACTCAAAGAGTATGAAACCTTGCTGGGTGCCACACTCTACAACGCGTCTGACATCGAAAACCCCATCGACGAAGAGCATCCGCTCTCATCAGAGGGGCAGCTAATGGCTGAGGTCGTCGTCACCGAGGGATCGCTACTCTACAGGAAAACACTCAAAGAGCTACGCTTTGCCGAACACAATAACGTGGTCATCCTGGCTATCCATCGCTCCCAGGCTCAGGCCAACCAGATCATACGCAGCGGTATGGGGGATGTGCGACTGGAGAATGGCGATGTACTGTTGATGCAGGGGGCGGCTGATCAGATTGAAGCACTGAAACGGAGCGGAAAACTGTTGGTGCTGGATGCTTCAGTCTACCTGCCGGAAACACGCCTGGCACGTCTGGCCCTGCTCATCATGGCAGCAGTCGTGGCGTTTGCCGCAACGGGGGTGCTACCTATCGCCACCAGCGCCCTCTGCGGTGTCGGACTGATGCTGCTGACCCGCTGCCTGGACTGGGAGGATGCGGCCTCAGCACTCAGTACCCGGGTGATCCTCATTGTCGTGGTCAGTCTGGCGCTAGGCCTGGCGTTAATGCAGACCGGGGGGGCAGACTATATCGCCAGTCTCTATGTCGTGGTCTCTGCAGGACTACCCATCAGCGCCATTCTGGGCGGCCTGATGCTGATGATTGCCGTGCTCACCAATGTTGTTTCTAACAATGCCGCTGCCGTTATAGGGACGCCGATCGCCATGAGTATCGCCAGCCAACTGAATCTCCCCCCGGAACCCTTTGTTCTGGCCGTTCTGTTCGGCGCCAACATGAGTTATGCCACCCCTATGGGTTATCAGACCAATCTATTGATTTTCAGCGCCGGAGGCTATAAGTTCTCGGACTTTCTACGGGTCGGCATCCCGTTAACCCTGATCATGTGGCTCGGACTGCTAAGTATGCTGATCATGATGTACAACCTTTAAAAGGCCGACCTGTGCCCCCATCATGGGGTGACACCCTTATTCACGATACCGACGACTATTAACAAAAGGACACTTATGATTGAGCGAACACTCGAGCGGGCAATGTACGCCACACGCTGGATACTGGCACCGATCTATCTCGGACTGAGCTTGGCACTGGTCGCTCTGGGCATCATGTTCTTCAAGGAGGTCTTTCACCTGCTTGCTATCATCTTCACCGTTGCCGAGACTGACCTGGTTCTGGTGGTCCTCTCCCTGATTGACATGGCCCTGGTGGGTGGCTTGCTGGTGATGGTGATGTTCTCCGGCTACGAGAACTTCGTCTCCGCACTCGATGTCTCCGAAGATACGGAAAAGCTCTCCTGGCTTGGCAAACTCGATACCAGCAGCCTGAAAAACAAGGTGGCCGCCTCTATCGTGGCGATCTCCTCGATTCACCTGCTGAAGATCTTCATGAACGCGGTCAATATTCCAGACAACAAACTGATGTGGTATGTACTGATCCACCTGACCTTTGTCGCCTCTGCTGTCGCCATGGGTCTGCTCGACGCCAAGACCAAGCACCACTAAGCCGTATTAATGGGGTACGCCACCATAGAAGTGTGGCGTACCCTTCACAGCACAACCTTATCCCGCTGCACTCGCCAGCCCCAGAGTGTTCTGGTAGTTCATCATGGGCTTGGTTATAAGGTACTATCTTCACTGACACAGGACGTCAGAAATGGCGTTTTAGTGGTGATAAAGTAGAGGCCGAAGCAACCCTTGGAGCGACTATGACACAGACAGACGCCGTACCTGCGAATACCATCCGGGTAAAAAAATCAGACCTGCCCCTATCCTGCCCAAGAAAAGGGGCCAGCGCCTCGACACTGCACCCCCGGGTCTATATCCCGCTAAAAAAACCAGGGGAGATCGCCAGCTGTCCCTATTGCCGCACACGCTATCAACTGGAAGAGTAACGGGTCAGCCCCTGTAGAGCTTCATAAAGCCCTCTTCGGAGAACCCGTTCATCCGGGATGAACCCACCAGGATAACCGGCACACCCCGGCCACCCAGCTTGTCATAGGCCTTTCTGGCGGCTGCAGATTTTTCGATATCATACTCTTTGAAGGGGATACCTTTTGACTTGAAAAAGCGTTTGGCTTTTTTGCAGTAACCACACCAGCGGGTACTGTACATGACTACCGCTTTAGCGCCCGGGTTACCCGACGCAACTGAAGAGTTCGGCGACAGTTCATAGGTCACCTGGGTATAGCTGTTGATTTTCAGCTCAACCGACTCAGCAGTTTGTGTCACCGGCTTACTGTCGCTGAAATGTGTCTTTCCCTGATCATCCACCCATTTGTAGATCTCACCTGCAGCGGTATTCAAGTGAATCATAAGGATGATCAACCCAAACAGTAATCGCATCATGCGCTCCTTATCTCATCGTACCCTCTTCAGCCAAGGCAAAATCGACTGCCTGG
>JAPHUG010000177.1 GCA_026197195.1 Sedimenticola sp. | reverse complement strand
TGGGCGTGGTGACGCGTTTGAAGGGCTAAAACTCAAGCACTGTTTCTATGATCGTGAAGTGCCTGTCATTCTGGGCGAGCATGTCACGCTGGACGCCGGTACCGGCGCGGTGCATACCGCCCCCGGTCATGGTCTGGACGATTATATCGTCGGCCAGCGCTACGGCTTGGAAGTGCATAACCCGGTGGGTGGTGATGGCCGCTTCCTGGAGGGGACCGAGTTCTTTGCTGGCGAGCACGTCTTTACCGCCAATGAAAAAGTGATTGAGGTGTTGAAAACTCGGGGTGCCCTGGTACAGGAAACCCGGTTGGCGCACAGTTACCCGCACTGCTGGCGTCATAAGACGCCTATCATTTTCCGTGCAACACCACAGTGGTTTATCAGCATGGAGCAGAAGGGGCTGAGAAAAACCGCCCTGGAAGAGATCGACAAGGTGGTGTTTACCCCGGACTGGGGACGCGCCCGCATTGAAGGTATGGTTGAGGGTCGGCCCGACTGGTGTATCTCCCGGCAGCGTACCTGGGGTGTGCCGATCACACTGTTTGTGCATAAGCTGACGGGCGCGCTTCATCCCAATACCGCTGAGCTGATTGAGCAGGTGGCAAAACGCATCGAGGGCGCTGGGATTGAGGCATGGTTCTCGCTGGATCCCGAGGAGCTGCTGGGGGCTGAGGCGGATCAGTATGACAAGGTGCAGGACACACTGGATGTCTGGTTTGATTCCGGGGTAACCCACTATGCTGTATTGGAGCCGCGAGAGGAGTTGCACTACCCGGCTGAGCTCTACCTGGAAGGCTCTGATCAACATCGTGGCTGGTTCCAGTCTTCACTGCTGACTTCAGTTGCCATACATAATCGTGCCCCCTATGCCGGTGTCCTGACCCACGGATTCACTGTGGACGCCAAAGGGCACAAAATGTCCAAGTCGCTGGGTAACACCGTGAGTCCACAGGCCGTGATGAAAAAGCTCGGGGCCGATATTATCCGGCTCTGGGTTGCCTCAACGGACTACCGGGGTGAAATGACCGTTTCGGATGAGATCCTCAACCGAACGGCCGATGCCTATCGCCGAATCCGCAATACCTCCCGCTTCCTGCTGGCTAATCTGAATGGCTTTGACCCGGCGACGGACTGTCTGCCTGCGGCCGAGATGGTTGAGCTGGATCGCTGGGTGGTGGATCGTGCGTTACAGCTACAGACGGAGATTATTGAGGCCTACAAGGGTTATCAGTTCCATCTGATTATCCAGAAGATCCATAACTTCTGCGGACCAGAGATGGGTGGTGTCTACCTGGATATCATTAAGGATCGTCAGTACACCACCCAGGCAGATTGTCAGGCGCGCCGTTCCTGTCAGACCGCCATTTATCATGTGATGGAAGCGATGGTGCGCTGGCTGGCGCCTATCCTCAGCTTCACGGCGGATGAGATCTGGCAAAATATCCCAGGCAAGCGCAATGATACCGTGTTTGTTGAAACCTGGTATGAAGGGCTGTTTGCCCTGGATCAGGGTGATCAGTTGGATCGTCACTTCTGGTCGCGCACTATCGCGTTGCGTACGGCAGTAGGTAAACAGCTTGAACAGCTCCGGTCTGCGGGCGTTATTGGTTCATCCCTGGATGCCGAGGTCGATCTCTACTGCGATGATCAGGTGAAGAGCGATCTGGCAAAGCTGGGCGATGAGTTACGCTTTGTCTTGATCACCTCCTATGCCAGAATCCATGACCTGGCAAGCAAGCCGGCCGATGCCGTCGCAACGGATGTAGAGGGTGTTTATCTGCTGGCGGCGGCTTCTGCTCATGCCAAATGTGGACGCTGTTGGCATCATCGGGAGGATGTGGGTCGTCATGCGGCCCATCCTGAGCTCTGTGGTCGCTGTGTTGAGAATGTTGACGGAACCGGCGAGGAGCGTCGCTTTGCTTGATCGGCCGTGCTTTGTAGCCTGTCGGGTCGGTTTGAGCAACTGGATGGGCGTTCGAACGCTGTTGTCGGCTGGTAGAGCGAAGCAACAGGGGGTGGGCTGATGTTGCGCTGGCTCTGGTTCTCTTTGCTTATTATTATTCTTGACCAGATAACCAAGCAGTGGGTGGAGAGCAGTTTCATGGTCTATGAGACCCTCTCCGTACTGCCTTTTTTCAATCTGACCCTGGCCTACAACGAAGGGGCGGCCTTTAGTTTTTTGAGTGATCAGGGTGGTTGGCAGCGCTGGTTCTTTGCCGTGGTGGCCGCTGGCGTCACGGTGGTGCTGGTTGTCTGGTTGTCCCGATTACGAGAAGAAAAGGTACTGGCCCTGTCGCTGTCGCTGGTCATTGGCGGCGCCGTTGGTAATCTGATCGATCGGTTGGTTTTTGGGCATGTGATCGATTTCCTCGATTTTTTCTATGGTACCTACCACTGGCCTGCCTTTAATGTGGCTGATATTGCGATCAGTGTGGGTGTGATTCTGCTGTTTGTCGATGCCTTGTTCGGGCAGGACGGCCGGGCCACCCGTTAACGCGTTTCAGCGAGTAATTTCCGCAAGTGTGACCAGTCAAATGCCGGGCCAGGATCGGTCTTGCGGCCAGGCGCTATATCGCTGTGACCGGTAATGCGTTCATCGGTGATCGCTGGGTAGCGTTGCTGAATGAGACGGATTGTCTGGGCCAGGGTGGCGTACTGTGGCTCGGTATAGGGCACTTCATCACTTCCCTCCAGTTCGATTCCAATCGAGAAATCATTGCAGCCTGTATCACCCATAAAGCAGGATTGCCCGGCATGCCAGGCCCGTTTATCGAGGGGTACATACTGAACCAGCTCGCCATCGCGTCGGATCAGCAGATGGGCAGAGACCTGTAGCTGGTGAATCTCGGCAAAATAGGGGTGTGCATCAGGTGGTAGCCGGTTCTGGAACAGCTGGTCTATCCAGGGGCCGCCATATTCATTCGGTGGCAGACTGATGCCATGAATGACCAGGAGGCTTATTTCGCAGTTCGTCGGGCGTTGATCCTGGTTGGGTGAGGGGCACTGGCGGGCGTGAGGCAGGTGTCCGGTCTCTCGGTCGATCATACCTTTCGGACGCCTTTTACCACCATGTCAGAGAAGCTGACAACGCCTAATACCTTACCGTTGCTGATAACCGGCGCTCGCGAGAGGTGTAGTCGGTCAAACAGGCGGGCGCAGTAACGTATATCCATGTCTGGATCGACAGAGATCACCGGCTTGGTCATGACTTCATAAATATTGACTCTGGCTGGCGGACGATCCTTTGCCAACACCTTGCGTGCGATATCTGAGAACATGACAATGCCGTACGTATCCTGCTCATCACGCTTTTCCACAATCAGGGTTTTGGTCTCTACATGGTCCATCTTTTGTAGTGCCGCCTCGACGGTGTCCATGCCGTCCACGGTGTCGACGTCAGTTTTCATGACATCCCTGACGCGGATAATGGTTTTACTGGTCACAGTTCGCTCTCCACAACGCTGGTCAGTTGTCTGATCTGGTGGCTGACCCCGACGGCATCTTCCACGTCAATCTGGAAAGCAATGCCTGTGCCTGGCTTGTCATCAAACTCACCTACCTCGGCAATGGTTTCCAGAATACTGCGGCTAAGATGCTCCTCGACAAGGAACAGGATCATGTCCCGCTGTACCTCCAGACTGAGGCCGAAGAAGGTTTTGCTCTTCTGGACGCCTTCACCTCGGGCTTGATTGATGACGGTTGAGCCGGTTGCTCCCGCATTTCTTGCGGCATCAACCACGGTGTTGGTTTTGCTGTCTTCAATGAGAGCAATGATCAATTTGAAATGCATGTTTAATCCCTCACTCGGGTCTTTTTTGCTCGCTTGGCAAGCCATTCACTGATTTGTGCATAGCCCATTACACTCATGATGGGGAACAGGCTGGCGAAGGCGATCAGGCCAAAGCCATCCAGCATTGGATTTCTTCCCGGTATGGTGCTGGAGAGTCCCAGTCCCAGGGCGGCCACCAGAGGGACGGTTACGGTTGAGGTGGTCACGCCTCCGGAGTCATAAGCCAGCGCGATAATGGACTTAGGGCAGAAAACGGTCTGGATCAGTACTATTATATAGCCTGTTATGATGTAGTAATGCAGTGGGGTTCCTGAGACGATTCGATAGGCCCCGAGTGATATGCCGATGGCGACACCGAGAGCCACGGCGATACGCAATCCCCAGGTCCCTACCGCACCACCCGAGACCTGATTGGCCTTGATGGCTACGGCAATTAACGAGGGTTCTGCAATCGTGGTCGACAGGCCAATAGCGAAGGCAAACAAGTAGACCCAGAGGTAGTGGCTCCAGTCGCTCTCCCGTTCAGCTGTGGCTTCGCTGATACCCAAAAACTCAGGGGCGGTCAGTTGCTCTGCCATTAGTTTTCCAAGCGGAAAAAGTGCCTGCTCCAAACCCTCCAGAAAAAAGGCCAGTCCAAGCAGGACCAGTCCAAAGCCGATCAGTACCTGTTTCAGGTTGCGTATGTTTTTGCGCAGTACAAAAAGTTGGAATCCGAGCAGGATGGCGGCGATGGGCAGGACGTCAACAACAGTTGCCTGGAGGGTGTCAAGAAACTCCATCAGCCAGTTCATTACAGCAACATCCCATAAGCCATTACAAAAATCATCGGAGTCAGTGAGGCGAAGGCGATTAGACCGAAGCCATCAGTCATCGGGTTACGGCCGCGAATGCTGCTGGCCAGGCCTACGCCAAGTGCTGTGACTAAAGGTACCGTGATGGTCGATGTGGTGACGCCGCCTGAATCATAGGCGATGCCGATAATCTCAGGTGGGGCGAAACCGGTCATGATCACCACGCCGGCGTAGCCGCCCATTATTAGATATTGCACCGGCCAGCCTTTGATGATGCGGATGACGCCAATCACAATGGCGAGGCCAACGGAGATAGCCACAGTCAGGCGCAGGCCGTCTGCGTAAGCCTTCATCTTTTCGGGGGCTTGCTGGATCATGCCGCCCGCTGCAGCCACCCGTGCCGCCTCGTCTGAGATGGCGATCAGGGCAGGTTCGGCTATGGTGGTGCCAAAGCCCAGGGCAAAGGCAAACAGGATCAGCCATAGAATACTGCCCTTGGATGCAAAGTCGTGGGCCATCGATTCGCCAATAGGAAACAGGCCGATTTTCAGGCCCTGTATAAACAGGGTTAGCCCAATGACGACCTGAAGTGTTCCGAATAGCAATCCGCCAAGGTCGGGGATAGGTTGTCTGAACACCAGCAGCTGAAAGCAAGCGATCACGACTATAATAGGGGCAAGGTCACGGATACTGTCCATGAGGGCTTTGCTGGTGTATTGGATCGCTCTTTTCACGAACCTAACCATACACGACAGCTAATTTCATGTTAACTACATAAACGACTCCCGAATGGATTCTTTGCGGGTTGCAAACGACCGGGTAGTTACATAATGTGCCCCATGTAAGTGGTAAATGGGATATGGGTCACGCTTTTTGGCGTCGTTTTTTTGACTTTTTACTATTTGTGACGCTTCTCACGGCTGATACAGGATTGGGAGTCCAGACTCCAAGTTGTAAAGTCCCCTATAGAGGGGTGGTTAATCACTGAAGTCGATACGAATGATTGGAATCCAGATATGAAGGCCGGAAATATTATTTCTTTTGATGGTAGTCGCTCAGGCGGGCAGACTGTGAAACTCCGCGAGGGTTATCAGGGTACCATTAATGCTTGCCGGCAGCTGTTGGTTAAGATGCTTCCCCAGCGGACGGATGCCCTGTTCGAGCGTTTGGATGATGTGCTCTATGCGCTGGCCGACAAGGCTGAGACCAATCAGCAGCAGACCACCTATTTTGAATCCATGCGAAGCCTGCGACGCGATCGGGAGCAGGTGGAGAGCGCCTTTAATAAGCATGTGCTGGGGCGTTTTGACCGGTTCTGGACCCATGGGCCGGGTTCAGTGCCCAATGATGCGCCGGATGCCACCTTTGCCAGCGATGAGCTGGGCCTGGTGGAAAGTGATGACCTGGAAGAGGGGTTGGCGGTCTCCGGTATGGTGTCCAAGGGGAACAACAGTTACTACCGCGATCTCTATGCGCTGGATCAGCGTTTCAGCTTTCTGCTGACGGGTGTTCGAATAGAGGAAGATAATAATCCGCTCTCTCCAGCCTCCCTGGCGGCGGCCTTTAAGCAATCTGTTGCGGGTCTGCCGGTAACGCTGGCGGTCAAGCTGGTGATCTACAAGCAGTTTGAAAAAGAGGTGATCGGTCGGCTAGGTGAGCTTTATGATCAGATAAACGCAACGCTTGCCAAGGCGGGGATTCAGCCAGAAATCAAACCCTCCCTGCGCAGAAATCCTGGTTATGCGTCATCTTCTGCCCAGCCTTATCCTGGCGGGGCCAGCGAGGGTGGTTATTACGATGATGAAGCGCAGTCCGCGCTGCAGGCCGAGGTATTCTCTACCCTTCAGCAACTGCTCATGCAACACCGCCCGGCCAGTCAGCCTGCCGCTTCTGTACAGTATGTCGATAGCATGGACCTGCTCTCTGCGCTTTCGGTTTTACAGCATCAGCATGGCCAGTCAGCCGCCACTGATGGGGCGGTGATGGATGCGAATACTGTTAGAACGGTATTACTTAAGTCACCTCAGATCGGGCAGCAGGGTGCAGACAGTAAGGCGATAGAGCGCTCCGATGAAGACACTATTGATGTCATATCCATGTTGTTCGAATTTATCCTGGATGACCCGGGTCTTTCGGATGCGATGCGTGCCTTGTTGGCGCGGTTGCAGATTCCGATGCTTAAAGTTGCCATTCTGGATAAGGCGTTCTTTAGTAGAAAGGATCATCCGGCCCGTCGTCTGCTGAATAGTATGGCGCAAGCGGCTATTGGCTGGACCGAGCAGTCGGGGCGCAGTGGTGATGGTCTCTATGCCCATATCGACTCCGTGGTGAGTCGGATACTCTCCGAGTTTGATGATAATCTCGCGCTGTTTGATGAGCTGAATGAGCAGTTTGCAGCCTTCATGGAGCGTGAGCAGCGAGGCGCTCATGTGGCTGAAGAGCGCGCCGCCCAAGTTACTCAGGGGAAAGAGGCGTTGGTTGAGGCTAAGCGCCATGTAGCTGATGAGATTGGTCGTTGTTTAACCGAATTTGATTCGGTGCCGGATGTTGTGCAGAACCTGGTGCGGGATGGCTGGAATGATGTGCTCTTGCTGATCTACCTGCGCAAAGGGCAGGAGAGTGATGAGTGGTCAGAGGCGGTTGCACTGATGGATCGCCTGGTTTGGAGTGTCATGCCTAAGCCCTCTCAGAGTGAGCGGCAGGAGTTGCTGCGTGCGATACCTGAGCTGCTCAAGGGGCTTCGAGCTGGATTGGGTGAGATAGCCTATAACCAACACAAGATGACCCGGGCATTCAAGAGTTTGCAGGCCCGGCACCTGGCTTGTCTGCGTGGCGGCAAGCTGGTTGAGGCTGTCGCTGATGAAGTGCCTTCTGGTGATGTGTTGCAGCCAGAGAATGTGATGGAAGAGATCGTACTTGAAACACCGGGTGCGGTCAGTCAGGAGGTCGAGCAGGTGCCTGACCAATTTGACCAGCAGGCCGCTGATTTGCCGGTTGGTACCTGGCTGGAGCTGACCCAGGAAGATGAGTCTGTAGTGCGTGCCAAGCTCTCCTGGCGTAGCAGTGTCAGCGGTAACTGTCTGTTTGTTAACCGTAAAGGAATGAAGGTGGCGGACGTGACCCAGCAGGGGCTAGGCGTCTGGTTCAGGAGTGGCAAGGCGGTGGTTTTGCCGGAGGCTGGCATGCCGCTTATGGATAGAGCGCTGACCTCGATGGTGAGTGCCCTGAGTCGTTCCGGTTCAAAAAAACCTGCGGATGAAGAGGACAAGAAAGAGTGATTTTATTGACCGGAAAACTGTGCCGTTAAAGCCCCCGCCTGTCGGGGGTCTTTTTTTGTAGGGTAAGGTAGGCGCGGCTGCCTGTCTGGTGATCTTTGCGGGCAACGGGTTACAATAGGTTTTTTTGGAGTGCTTGCGCCGAAGGCGTGAGTTTTTTCGTTTCTGTCCCTCGATTTTCGGGGGAGTTGAATATCCACGGCTAATCAGGAAACAGTCAAATGACAGAGAAAATGACAGATTCGGGTCTTAAATATGATGACCTTGTAGAGGGTGAGGGCGCGACAGCCGCCGCAGGGCAGCGTGTGGTGGTTCACTATACCGGTTGGTTAACGGATGGCAGTAAGTTTGACTCCAGCCTTGATCGTAATGATCCCTTTACCTTTGGCCTGGGCCAGGGCCAGGTGATCAGGGGTTGGGACGAAGGCGTTCAAGGTATGAAGGTGGGGGGGAAGCGGAAGCTGACGATTCCGCCGCAGCTGGGTTATGGGGCGCATGGCGCGGGCGGAGTGATTCCGCCAAATGCCACGCTGGTGTTTGAGGTTGAGTTGCTGGAGATCCACTGAATTGATCGCGTTAGATAGCATCGATATCGAGTCTCAAGTCGAAATCGCACTGGATGAGGATCTGGGGCCGGGTGATCGAACGGCTGAGCTGATTCCGGCCGATGCACTCTCCAGGGTCAAGGTGATATCCAGAGAGGCCGCTGTGATCTGTGGCATTGCCTGGTTCAATGAGGTGTTTCGTCAGCTGGATGACGGGATTCAGATTAGCTGGCATTGTAGTGACGGTGATAGCGTCAAGGCGGGGGATCTGCTGTGTGAGTTGCAGGGAAATACCCGGGCGTTGTTAAGTGGCGAGCGCAGTGCGCTCAATTATCTGCAGGTGCTATCGGGTACGGCTACGTTGGCCAGGCGTTACGCCGATGCGGTGGCGGGTACCGGGGTCAGGATACTTGATACCCGCAAGACCTTACCCGGTCTGAGGTTACAGCAGAAATATGCCGTGACCTGTGGTGGTTGTGATAATCACCGGATTGGGCTGTTTGATGCCATTCTGATCAAAGAGAATCACATCAAGGCGGCAGGTTCCGTTGCCGCTGCCGTGAAGAAGGCGCTGGAGATGGCGCCGGATATTGAGGTCGAGGTTGAAGTGGAGTCTCTGGCTGAGCTGGATGAGGCGTTGGCCGCAGGTGCCCGACGGGTGCTTCTGGATAATTTCACCCTGGATGATCTGCGCACTGCGGTGAGTCGGGTGAAGGGTGCGGCTCGTCTGGAGGCGTCAGGTGGTGTGAATCTCACAACAATCCGGGCTATTGCGGAGACCGGGGTGGATGATATTTCAGTCGGTGCCTTGACCAAGGATGTGGTGGCGCTGGATCTCTCGATGCAGTTTATTGATGGTTAGGTTCACGCTTTTATATCAAGCAGGGAACCAACCAGTGTGTCGGCTGTCTTGAATGCCTTGACAGAGGCGCTGGTCTGCAGGCTGCTCTGATGGAGTTCCACCAGTGCCCTGACGGCGTCTTTGGTCGGTATTTGTCCATTTAGCTGGTTCGCGCTGGCAATGTCAGCAGCACTCCTACGCAGCAGTTGTGTGCCGCGTTGAATGCCCTGGAGCGCCGAGCCGGATATGGAATTTATTGCCATTCGATTGCCCTGAATAGAGTGATCCTGCCAATAGCATAGGTAGCAAACCCTGGATTGCCAAGGGTTGAAAGGTCAAAAATGTGACTTTCTGCAATTATTTGACGTTTTACGCGGTTTTATTAGATAAATAACACGATTACTTCCCAGGTTTGTGCTCAATTGGGTTTGTATCAATCACACAAAGGAAATTAAATGTCTGTCTCAATTAAACATCTCGTTCCCTCTCTAGTGTTAGCGTTCTCTGCCTTCTCAGTGAGTGCGGCTGAATTGGATACACTGGAGCAGCGCTTCAGTTATGCCTTGGGACAGCAGTTTGCCCAGCAGCTGAAACAGCAGGGCGTAAAGGTTGAGGGGGCGCCTTTTGGTGCCGCTGTCGATGATGCCCTGAAAGGTATGCCATCTCAGATGACGCCTGAGCAGATGGGCGAGGCCTTCCGCCAGATGAAAGAGGTCCTGGCGAAAGAGAAAGCGGAGGCGGCCATCGCGGCCAAGCAGTCCGGTGACCAGTTCCTGGCTGAAAATGGCAAAAAGGAGGGGGTTGTGGTGCTGCCCAGTGGCCTGCAGTATCAGATTATTCAGCCAGGTGAGGGGGCTACCCCGCCAGCGGGTGCCCAGGTCACCGTCCACTATCGCGGTACCCTGATCTCTGGTGAAGAGTTTGATAGCTCTTATGCCCGCAACGAGCCAGCTACCTTCTCCCTCAATGGCGTTATACCGGGCTTTAGTGAGGGACTCAGCCTGATGAATACGGGAGCCAAGTGGAAGCTCTTTATACCTTCTGATCTGGGCTATGGTGAGACCGGCGCGCCGGGTGCAATTGGCCCCAACGAGGCGTTGATTTTTGAGGTGCAGCTGATCGCCATTACACCGGCTGATGCCGAGCCGCAGAAGGCCGAGTAACAGCCGATAGGCTCTCGCTCCAATGGAGCGAGAGCTAGAGTCTGCGGAGATAGCGAGGTCTTAGGTGCGCCTCGTTACTCAAGGCCCGGTCGATCTGTGCAAGCAGGCGCTCCCGATCTTTAGGCAGGTTGCCCGCCAGTGCCAAGGCATTGGAGGCGTGATTGGATCGAAAGATAATCGGTTTGGGTGGATTAATACCACTGACCAGCCTGCGCTGCTCCTGCAGAATGGCACTGTCCTCCTGCATCTCAAAGGGCTCGGCAAACTTGCGTCGAAACTCAATCTCTTCTTCCGGCTGTAGAAACAGTTGTAGTGTGGAGAGGTAGGTGACCGGTGCGCTGCTCAGTAATTCAATGGTTCCCTTGATATGTTCTTCTGAACGGCTCTTGCCGCCCAGGCCCAAAATCACGGTGGCGGATACCTTGAGGCCGGTTTGATGCGCCTTTTCCAGTGCGGCGCGGATACTGCGCGGGCTGGCCCCTTTGGTGATCTTTTTCAAGATCGTCCCTGCACCCGATTCAATACCGACATAGAGCAGATTCAGCTTGTGTTCACGCAGGCGGATGAGCTCTTCCTCTGATTTGCGCAATATATCGCTGGGATTGGCGTAGCAGGCGATACGTGTCAGCCTGGGAAACGCTGCGGCCAGTCGTTCTGCGATCTTTATCAAGTGCTCAGTGGGCAGTGTCAGGGCGTCGCCATCGGCCAGGAATACGCGCTGGGCGTCTGGCCAGTCACGGGCGGCCTGATCAATCTCCCTGAATACCACGTCAAGGGGGCGAGGCTGAAACTGCTTCTGCTTGTACATGGAGCAGAATGAACACTGGTTGAAGTGGCACCCCAGGGTAGCCTGAATGATCAGGTTGTTACCCTCGCTGGGTGGACGGTAGAGTGGCATGTCGTACTGGATCACAGGTGGTTATTCCTTGGGCGGATAGACCAGGCGGGTTCCACTGAACAGGCACTGATGGCCAGCCTCGGCATGCTGTCGATAGGTGATTCGCTGTAAGGGTGGCTGGGTATGCAGGCTACTTCCTCGCAGTACCCCGTGGCCAAGCTTGAACAGGAGCTCGCTACCGATCGGTTCAGGGTCAGAGTGAAACTCGCTGTAGGGTTCAAAGCGGTTTGCGCACCACTCCCAGACCCGGCCATTTGGTTTCAGTATTTGGCTGCGCATGGCGACTTCCCATTGGAATTCATGCTGAAGTACAGCGCCACTTAATTCGCCACCCAATGAGGCGACCCAGTTGGCGTAGGCGACAGCTTCGTGTTGAGAAATACCCATAACGGGGTCGTCAGCTACCAAGTCGGCGGGGCCATTCAGGCTGATGCCATACCAGACCCCCCGGCTGTCTTGTTTCCAGTGGTAGGGGCGGTCGCCTGCGGATTGCCGCCACGTCCACCCTGCCTCGCTCCAATAGCTCGGCTGATCGTAACCGCCGGCCTCCATGAAGGCGAGAAAAGCCCCATTGGTTGCCGGTTCGCGATCGATCCGGAAGTTGCTCAGTTTCACCATCTGGGCCGGTTGTTCATTGTCCTGTGCGGCCGGGTCCTGTTTGGCGCCAACCCGGTAGTGACCCTGTGAAATGCCCACATGTTGAACGGTTGGTGTGGCTGCCTTTAGGGGTAGTACGGCCAGGTACGGCTCATTTAACCCGAGGCGATAGGCGACCAGCCCTGTCAACATCTGCTCATAGAGAGCGGCCCGTTGCTGGCAAATCAGGTGGGTCAAGCGATCATCGATCAGCAGCTCATGGCTGGGTAGTTGGTCACGATTGGCCAACCGCATCAGGTTCTCATCCTGCAGCTCCAGCGCCCAGTTAAGCAGGTGCTCCTTCGGGGGGAGGCGCTCCCATTGTTGTGTCGTGCTGAGCGTGCCAGGGGTGAAGATCTCCTTGACCCGGTCCGTGAGGTCGGTTTCGTTCTGGACGACCCCCCTCAGCAGCAGGGTTTCCAGGTACGCCGCCTTGCCGTAATACCAGAGCAGGGGGGCTATATCTGGATGAAAAGAGCTCCTGCATATCGACTCGTCGAGCGGTTCAATAAGCTCGGTCATCATCTGTTGCAGGGCGCTGAGCTGACCGAGTGGGTGGGCTGCTTGCATGGATAGGCCTGTCGTTACTGCTTGAAAACGACTTATGGTAGTCGATTGTGACGCCCAGTGGTATCCGGCCTAATCCGCTGAGACGGTTCGCCCATTGGCCCAATCTCTGAGGCGGTCCATCTTTTCTGCCATGACGACCGAGAGGGGGCTGGTACGTTCGATCTCCTCCAGCAGGTGCTCGGTATCCAGCCTCTTGTCCTGGGCCTGGGCGGCATAGAGTGCCGAGACAATGGCCTGCTCTATTTCCGCGCCGGTGAATCCGTCGGCCGATTCGGCAAGAAGGTCGAGATCAAAGTGGCTGGGGGCCTGATTGCGGCGGCGTAAATGGATATCAAAAATGCTGCGTCTGACATCGCTTTGGGGCAGGTCGACAAAGAAAATCTCATCCAGTCGTCCTTTGCGTATCAGTTCGGGGGGGAGGCGTTCGATATCATTGGCAGTGGCCACGATAAAGACCTGCTTTTTCTTTTCAGCCATCCAGGTCAACAGAGTGCCAAGAATACGTTGTGAAACCCCTTCATCCGATTGGCCGGGCGAAACCCCCTTTTCGATTTCATCCATCCAGAGCACACAGGGGGCCATGCTTTCGGCTATCTCCAGTGCATTGCGCAGGTTCTTCTCTGTTTCGCCAATATACTTGTTATAGAGTGCGCCAAAATCAATTCGCAGCAGGGGTACATTGAATGTACCGGCCACCGCTCTGGCGGCCAGACTTTTACCCGCTCCCTGGACACCCAGCAACATGATGCCCTTGGGTTGGTCAACACCGTTGGATTGGCTGGCAAAGGCCTTGTGGCGGTGGCTGAGCCACTCTTTCAGCTTTGAGAGTCCGGCAACCTCGCCAAAGCTGGCCGTATCGTATTCAAAGGCGATGATGCCGTCCTGATTGATCAGTTCATACTTGGTCTTCATCAGGCCGGGCAGGTCGTCCTGGCTGATCGCGCCATCATTTTCAATCGCGGAGCGAATCAGACGACGGGCATCGGTAGCCGTGACACCGGTCAGATTGGAGGCCAGTCGATCCACGGCCGTTGGGTCGGCTTGAACCTTGCGTCGATGGCGGGACTGCCAACTCCGGGCCTCCTCCTTGATCAGCATCTTGATGCTGGCCCGATCCGGAAGGCGCAGATTGAAGCGGGCCGTCAGGTGGCGGATCTCGGGCGGTATAGGGATGTCGTGACTCAGAAAGATCAGGGTTTTGTGCAGATGCTCATGCTCCTGGGCGATCTCCTTGATCAGCCTGACATGGATTGGATCATCCAGGAAAGGGTGGAAATCAAGCAGCAGGTAGTAACCCGGTTGGGCGACGGCCTTGATATGCTTCAGCACCTCTACCGGTTCAGCGGTAAACTTTTGTGCGCCAAAATCGGCTTCGAGCCG
>JAPHUG010000087.1 GCA_026197195.1 Sedimenticola sp. | reverse complement strand
GGAACAATACTACGCTTTCGTATGAGCTCGTTTAAGGTCAGATAGAACGCTTCATGCGTCTCCTTAACCATTAGCTTCAGGGCGTCGAGCGAGAGAATAGCGGTGTCACTCTCATCAGTGAGTCTAATCTCTTCAAGTTGCCGAATTATGACAACCAACTGACTGCGCAGTTGATCGTAGGCATGTCGCATCGCTTTATCATCCGCATTGATGTAGCGGATCATATTTTTTTGCAGATGTTTCAGGTCCTTTATCGCTTCCACTACATGCTGATTGGCCTCTCGCAGGTGATGAAGGTCGGCCGATTGTTCGATCTGCCAGGAGAAGTCGGCACGGCTGATGAAGGCGACAATAGCGCTGTAGAGGCCCTTAATACTGCGCATATAGGCGGCATCAATATCCAATCGGGTCAACTTCTTCTGCTCTTCCGCCAGTTCCAGCAGGTCAAGGGTGGAGAGGACTTCAGGCCGTTTGTATCCGAGAGCATGTATCAGAATGCTCTGTGCGTTGTCATACAAATGCAGAGATTCCTCCAATACCGCCTTGGCGGCGGTTTCAGGGAAGTCGATTGCGGAATCAATCAGGTATTTAGGCTGGTCAATTTCAGGTTTTTTCTCTTGAAAGAGTCGTTCCAGAATGCGCGTAAGAGAGGGGATCAGTGGGCTCATCACCACTACACCGATGACGTTGAACAGGGTATGGAAAACAGCCAGCTTCAGTGTGTAGTCATCCTCATCAATACCCGTCACCAGGCTGATCTCGTTCACGGCGATGACGAGTTGATTGATAAACAGGATAGCTATCAGGCCTGTCATCAGGTTGAACGCAAAGTGGGCACCGGCGAGCCTTTTGCCTTGTGCATTAGCACTGATTGAGCCGAGAATCGCCGTTATGGTGGTGCCTATATTGGCGCCGATGGCCAGCGCCAGTGCATTCTCATAGGTAATTTGTTGTGCTGCCAGAGCCGTGATGATGAGTACCAGCGTGGCATGGCTGGATTGCATAACAAAGGTTGCCAAAGAGCCTATCAGGGTGAATAGCAGAAGACCTGCAAACCCCTCTACAGCGTATTCAGCCAGATTGATGGTCTCTTTGAATGCCTCAAAACCCTCTTTCATGTAGTGGATGCCGAGAAAAAGGAAACCGAGACCTAGTAACACATAGCCGATGCCGTTCAGGTTCTTGGACTTTTGAAAGATAAGCAGCACGCCAAACACAAGCATCGGCATGGCATAGGCAGAGATCTTTACCTTTAAGCCAAGTCCGGCAATTAGCCAGGCGCCTGTGGTAGTGCCAAGGTTGGCCCCGAAGATGATGCCGATTCCCCCCATGAGCGTTAGTAAGCCAGCACTGAGAAATGAGATGGTAATGACAGAAACCAGTGAGCTTGATTGGAGTATGGAGGTGGATATCACGCCAAACGAGAGACTCTTCCAGAAGCTTGAGGTGGTTTTATTGAGCAGTTTCTCTAATAGGCCACCGGTGAAGCTGCGAAAACCCTGTTCCAGTGAAAGCATGCCGAACATGAAGATGGCAACGCCTGCGGATATCTCCTTAAAATCGTCACTTACCCAGAACCCGTATGCCAGGATGAAACAGATGGTTGGAAACAGTATTTTTTTTAGCATCATGCTGCCTGACGGGTCAGTTGGTCTTATTATCTATAGGCCGTCTTTCCAGATTATAGACTGGCACAAAAAAACCGGAGCACCAACATCTGATGCTCCGGTTCATTGTGCTGTATCAACTCAAATCAGATGATTGGGTTGATTACACCTGCAACAGCAAGCGGGTGGGATCTTCCAGCATGTTTTTGATGGTTACCAGGAACTGCACTGCCTCACGACCATCAATGATGCGGTGATCATAGGAGAGTGCCAGATACATCATCGGACGAACGACGATTTCACCGTTAACAACCATGGGGCGTTGCTGAATGGTATGCATGCCCAGGATCGCGCTCTGGGGTGGATTCAGAATGGGTGTTGAGAGCATGGAGCCAAACACGCCGCCGTTGGATATGGTGAAGGTACCGCCGGTCAACTCCTCATAGCTGAGAGAGCCATCATTGGCCTTCTTGCCAAAATCACGCACTGCTTTCTCGGTGTCGGCAAAGCCGAGTTGATCCGCATCACGCAGGATGGGTACAACCAAGCCGCGGGGTGATCCCACCGCAATGCCGATGTCGTAGTAGCCGTGATAGATGATGTCTTTGCCGTCAACTGAGGCATTCACCGCAGGGAACTGCTTGAGTGCCTCTACAGATGCCTTGATAAAGAAAGACATGAAGCCAAGTTTGACCTCATGGTCTTTTTCAAACTTATCCTTATAGTTCTTTCTCAGGTCGTTAATAGCCTGTAGATCGACCTCATTAAAGGTGGTCAGAATGGCCGCGTTCTGTTGGGCTTCCAGCAGACGCTCGGCAATGCGTGCACGCAGGCGGGTCATGGGCACACGTTGCTCTGGGCGCTCACCTTCAACGCCCGTTTGAGTGATCTCACTCTCTTGGGTGGCGGAGGCTGCGGGAGCTTTGCTGCTGGCTTCCTGGCTTTCGATGTAGGCGGTGACATCCGTTTTCAGGATGCGACCATCTTTGCCGGTGCCGACAATGGCTTTTGGGTCGATGCCCTTCTCTTTCACCAGACGACGAACGGCGGGTGTAAGTACCGGCTCATCATCTGCCGGTGCAGGCGCGGCTTCAGCCGCTGCAGGGGCAGGAGCGGCACTCCCTTCCTGAATGACCGTCAGCATATCACCTGCAGTAACAGTGTCGCCTTCAGCCGCTGAAATAGCACCCAAGATGCCATCAACCGGAGAAGGCACTTCCAGTACGACCTTGTCAGTCTCCAGATCTACGAGGTTCTCATCGCGTGATACCGGATCACCAGGCTTTTTATGCCAGGTGAGAATGGTGGCATCGGCGACAGATTCCGGCAGCGCCGGTACAGTTACATTCGTACTCATTTATGCAGGCATCCTTCGGTTCATTGAGTGATTGATATTACCCGTCAGGGCTTCATCGATCAGGGTCTCTTGTTGTTGAACATGAATCGGGTAATAACCAACAGCCGGTGCGGCAGCGGCGGGCCGTCCGACATAGCAGAGGCTTTTACCCTTATCGAGTTGGGTATGGAAACGATGCTTGATTTGATCCCAAGCACCCTGGTTTTGTGGCTCTTCCTGACACCAGATCAGGCGATCCACCTTCGTGTACTGATCAATGACAGAATCAAAGATCTCGCGGGGGAACGGATAGAGTTGCTCAATACGAATAATGGCAACATTGCGAAGCCCCCGTGCGCGTCGTGCCTCCAGCAGTTCAAAGTAGACCTTGCCGGAGCAGATCACGATATGCTCAACTTCATTTGGATCGATATCATCGATCTCACCAATGACGGGCTGGAACTCACCCTTGGTAAACTCTTCCAGCGCGGAGGTGGCCAGACGATGGCGCAACAGGCTCTTGGGTGACATGACCACCAGCGGTTTACGCATGGGGCGTATCATCTGCCTGCGCAGCATGTGGAACACCTGGGCTGGCGTGGTCGGGACACAGACCTGCATGTTGTGCTCTGCGCAGAGTTGCAGGTATCGCTCGAGTCGGGCTGATGAGTGCTCTGCACCTTGGCCTTCGTAGCCATGGGGTAGCAGCATCACCAGGCCGCAGTAGAGGCCCCATTTCGAGCCGCCAGAGCTGATGAACTGATCAATGACAACCTGTGCGCCATTGGCAAAATCACCAAACTGCGCTTCCCAGATAGTCAGTGCTTTGGGTTCTGTCGTGGCATAGCCGTATTCAAAACCCAGAACGGCTTCTTCTGAAAGCAGCGAATCAATCACCAGGAAGTTCGCCTGATCTTCAGAGATATGCTGCAAAGGGGTATGGCTTTCGCCGGTCAGCTGATTATGCAGCACCGCATGGCGGTGGGAGAATGTACCGCGCCCACAGTCCTGGCCGGAGAGTCGTACTGGAATTCCTTCTTCAACCAGGGAGGCGTAAGCCAGGCATTCACCAAATCCCCAGTCAACCAGTTGATCGCCGGTGGCCATCTTGCGACGCCCCTCAAGCAGTTTGGTAACCCGGGAGTGAGTCTCAAATCCATCCGGTACTTCAACCAGTTTGCCAGACAAGTGGGCCAGACGCTCCTCTGAGATGCTGGTGTCCGCCGGTTGCTCCCAGCTGATGTGCTGGTAGGGTGCCCAATTGACGTGATAGGGGTAGTTCAGATCCGTCAAGGTTGGACGAGCAACGGTAGAGTTTTGCTCCAGGGATGAGCGATAGTCTTCCACCATCTCGCGACTCTGATCAGGCGTGATAACACCCTCTGAAATCAGTTGATCGGAGTAGTTGGTGCGCGTGGTCGGCAGACGACGTATCTTCTGATACATCATGGGCTGCGTCATGGCCGGCTCATCGGCTTCATTATGGCCATGTCGGCGGTAGCAGATCAGGTCAATAATGACGTCTTTGTGGAAGCGCTGGCGATAATCCATTGCCAAGCGGGTGACAAAGATTACAGCTTCAGGGTCGTCGCCGTTTACGTGGAAAATGGGTGCCTGAACAATCTTTGCCACATCGGTGCAATAGAGTGTTGAGCGAGTATCCAGCGGGTTACTGGTGGTGAAACCCACCTGGTTATTAATGACAATGTGTACAGAGCCGCCCGTGGTATAACCGCGAGCCTGAGACATCTGGAAGGTCTCCATGACCACGCCCTGTCCAGCAAATGCCGAGTCACCATGGATCAGAATGGGCAGCACTTCTGAGCCATCTCTGTCACCACAGCGTTGTTGCCGGGCACGAACTGAGCCCTCAATAACCGGGCTGATAATCTCCAGATGGGACGGATTGAAGCCGAGCACCACGTGGGTGAAGCCGCCCGGTGTTTCAATATCGGTGGAGAAGCCCATGTGGTATTTCACATCGCCAGAGCTCTTGTATAACTCGGGCGTCTTTTTACCCTCGAACTCTTCAAACAGCTCAGCAGGGGCTTTGCCGAGGATGTTGGTGAGGACATTGAGTCGGCCGCGATGGGCCATGCCAATGGCCACTTCACGAATACCATCCTGGCCACCGCGTTGAATCAGCTCATCCATCAGCGGAATCAGTGACTCGCCGCCTTCCAGAGAGAAACGCTTTTGCCCGACATAACGGGTGTGCAGATACTTTTCCATGCCTTCAGATGCCGTGAGGAGTGTCAGTAACCACTTTTTATCATCGGTGCTGAGTTCTGCCTTGGCCCGTGTACCCTCAACGCGCTTTTGAATCCAGCGCTTTTGACGGGTATCCGTGATGTGCATGTATTCAGCGCCGATGTTGCTGCCGTATACATCCTTTATAAAGCTGATGATCTCACGCAGGGGCATGCGATCTGGGGCGAACAGTGAGCCGGTATTGAATACCGTATCCATGTCCGCTTCGCCGAGACGGTGGAAGGCTGGATCCAGATCCGGCACATCTTCCACATC
>JAPHUG010000211.1 GCA_026197195.1 Sedimenticola sp. | reverse complement strand
TGAAAAACGCAGCCATCAAAAAGCTGATTGAGCCTGAAGAGGTGGCAAATCTGGTTGCTTTTCTTGCAAGTGACCAGGCCTCATCGATTACTGGCTCTTCCATGACCATTGATTCTGGCTGGACCGCGCAGTAAGAATTTGAGCGGAATTATCGACATAGATTGACATTAGCTAATGATACGGGGTGATTGTTGAACTATCTTTGGGGGTAAGGGGAGAAAACTGGCTTCTAGCAGCCAAGGGAGTGGGCAATGAAAGTGATGCAATTGAGTCGCACTGTTCTGGTCAGTGGTTTTGTTTTCTTATCGATCTATACAATCGCTGTTTCGGCGGAGAGCTACAAGTGTGTCCAGGAGGGCGTGGTCGTTTACTCTGATACCCGTTGTGGACCTGTCATCGAAAAAAGTAAGGAAGTGCAGAACAGTTACTCTGGGGGTATTCGTCCCGGTGAGGCGCAGATGCTCAATGATGCGCTGAAACAGGCACCGGCCGCTGGTCCTGCGGGCGCTACCACCGGTGAGAGCTATGGTGAGCGTATCCGAAGAGAGAATGCTGATAAAAAGGCGCGGGGTAATGAGCGACGCATTGAGCGGGATGCGGAGAGCCCCTGGCGTTGAGAGGTCTTACACTATCAGCGTGCTTGCCCGATAACACCCTGGGCCATAAGTACTTTTAGTGCAGTGACCTGCTGAATAAGATGGCTTGAATTGTTGATGTCCAGTTTTCGGAATATTCTCATACGATGATTTTCAATAGTTCGCCGGCTTAGTTTAAGCCGTTCACTCACTTCTCTGGCTGACATTCCTTCTTCTAGGTGGGAGAGAACCACCTTTTCATGATTGCTCAGGTTGGTTCGACTTTTCTGATATTCCAGTGCACCACTAATCCAGGGTTCATTCAGCAGGTCAAAGCGAAGTGCTGCTTGGACGATATCAATCAATTTCAGATCAGTAAACGGTCGTTTCAGGGTCGCAAAGGCCCCCTGGTTCATTGCATCGATAACCAGGTCAGGGTCAACTCGGGTGGCGGATAGGATGCAGGGTTTGTAACAACCCTTTTGACGGAGCTTCTGCATTAAGCCTAAGCCGGATAGTTCAGGAAGAACGAAATTGATGAGCAGGCAAGAGGGGTTTGAGAGGGGGAGGGCGTTCAGAACCTCACTCGGTGATTGGAACTCAACACACTTCACATCGATAGAAGCCAGAATGCGTCTCGTAATACTGTTTCCGATGGGATCCGGATTAACTACATAGACGGTCTGGAGCCGGGTGCTGGTATGTGGAGATGAGTAACTGTTTGAAATCATTGTAATTATAAAAATAATAACTAAAAATAGAGTATATATACCTAGCAGTGTTAAGTATATATACGCTATACGCAAGACAAATGTCAGTCTATATTCCCAATAATCAATAAAAACATAATAAAAATGAGGGGAAAGCGTTGAATTCATCCAGCAGTTCACCGAGTCACTACATTGGAATAGGCGCGTCTGCCGGTGGCTTGGAAGCCATTAATGCCTTTTTTGAAACCATGCCCAGCGATAGCGGGTGTGCCTTTATCGTCATTCAACATCTCTCACCAGACCACAAGAGTCTCATGGTTGAGTTGCTCTCCAAACGAACCGTTATGCCGGTTTCCCGGGCAGAAGAGGGGATGGTTGTTGAGGCGAACAACGTATATCTGATTCCACCCAACTATGATCTGAGGATTTTTCACGGCAAATTATTGCTAACAGAACAGAATCGACACGGAGGCATCAATCTTCCGATTGATAACTTCTTTAACTCACTGGCGGAAGACCAAGGCGAAAAAGCGGTCGCCATCATACTTTCAGGCACCGGGTCTGATGGCACGCGTGGGATCAAGGCGATAAAAGAAAAAGTGGGCATGGTCATGGTGCAAAGTGAAGAGAGCGCCGCCTTTGACGGTATGCCTCGATCGGCAATGGCAACGGGTCTTGTGGACTATGTGCTCGACCCAGCGGATATGCCACAACAATTGATTTCATACATACAACACCCCTACGCCAAGAAGACAGAAAACTCGGAAGAGTTGCTAAGTGATGAAGACGGTGTGCATCGCATCTTTGCCATGCTGCGTGAAGAGACGGGTGTCGATTTTACCTACTACAAACCCAGTACAATGATTCGCCGCATTGAGCGGCGAATGAGCGTCAACCAGACCCTGTCATTGCGTGACTACGTTATGTTTCTGGAGAAGTACCACGGCGAGGTTGAGGCGTTATACCGGGATTTGCTCATCGGTGTTACAAACTTTTTCAGGGATCCAAAGGCATTCAAGCTGCTGGAAGAAAAATGGCTTCCTGAGTTAATAGAAAATAATTCTGAAAAGATTATCAGAATATGGATTTCGGGCTGTTCGACAGGTGAAGAGGCCTACACACTGGCCATTCTTTGTCATGATGCACTTGCAAAAAGTGGAAAAAATCAGCAGGTAAAGATATTTGCAACCGATGTGGATAAAGATGCAATTGCCACGGCCGGGGCAGGTGTCTATCCAGAGAGTATTTCGGCAGATGTGCCTCCGGAGTTTCTGACTAAGTATTTTAATCGTCGCGAGAGTGATTTTATTATTGCCCGGCATATACGGGAGATGGTGGTTTTCGCTCAGCACAATGTCTTAAAAGATCCGCCTTTTACCAATATAGAATTGGTCTGTTGTCGGAATCTATTGATCTATTTTCAACCCGTACTCCAGCAACGTGTTATGGAGTTGTTTAACTTTTCACTCAACCCTGGCGGTGTTCTGTTTTTAGGGGCCAGCGAAAGCGTTGGTGATATGACAGACTATTTTGAAACACTGCATCAGAAATGGAAACTTTATCGTTCCCGAGGGAAGAAGAATAGAAGTGAGTTATCTGGACCCGCATTAACATTTGATGCAGCGGATAAGCATATGAGTTTAACCCGATCGATGACTAGCCGAGGTGGTAGACCGAAATATGTAGAAGATGAGCGGATTATTGACCGACTTCTACAGAAGATAAGTGGCAGCTACATTCCATTTACCATGGTTATAAACCATAGAATGGAGTTGTTGCACATGATTGGTGACGCTTCCAAATACCTACAGTTCCCATCGGGAAAGATGATTACTGATGTTTCAAAGCTAACCCGAAAAGAGCTGGGCATACCGTTATCGACAGGTGTGCAAAAAGCACTTAAAAGTGGCGAAGATATCGATTACAAGAATGTGCAGCTGTGTGATCTTGACGGGTCATCGCTTGTTGTTGACATGCATATTTTGATGTTGCCGACACTCAAAACACAAGATCCTCTGCTTGGGATTATTATTGAGGAGCGTAGAAATAAATCAGCAGAACCAACGGTTGATCAGAATAATCGCTATGACATTGGAAAAGAGACAGAACAGCGAATCAATGATCTTGAGCAAGAGTTGCAATTTACACGAGAAAACTTGCAGGCAACGGTGGAAGAACTTGAGACTTCCAATGAAGAGTTGCAAGCTACCAATGAAGAGTTGCTGGCAAGTAATGAAGAGCTGCAGTCAACCAACGAAGAGTTACAGTCAGTTAATGAAGAGCTCTATACAGTCAATGCTGAGCACCAGAGTAAGATAGTAGAACTTACTGAAGTCAATAATGATATGGATAATCTGTTGACGAATATCCGTATCGGAACCGTCTTTCTGGATGAGAACCTTGAGATTAGACGCTATACGCAGGAGGTGACCCGGTTCCTGCGCATAATGGATCACGATATTGGCCGTCCATTTGATCACCTTTCCCATAGTCTACTGAATGTGGACCTGGATGACTTTGTACGGCGGGCAAATGAAAAGCACGAAAGCCTGGAGCATGAGGTTCATGACCGGGCAGGAAACACCTATCTGTTACGTGTCTACCCCTACAGGATCGCTCCTAAACTCTTCTCTGGTGTGTTGTTGACTTTCGTGAACATAAACAGTTCAAAAAGGATACATGATGAACTCTTGGCCAGTGAAGAGCGAATGAAACTGGCTCAGGAGGCGGCAGAATTAGGGAGCTGGGATTGGGATATAACACAAGATGTATTGTATTGGTCAGAGGCTACCGAGTCTCTATTTGATCTGGCCCCTGGAAAATTTGGCGGGTCGTTCAACCACTATCTTGAGCTGGTCTATGAAGAAGATAGAGACTATGTTGAAGAAGAGGCTAATAAATGTATTAGTGATCCGACGCGCCCTTTTTTTGTTCGGCATCGGGTAATTCTCGATGGTGATGACATCCACTGGATGCAGAGTCACGGTAAGGTTCATGTTGACCTTTCAGGAAAGCCGATTCGCATGATCGGGATCATTACCGATGTGAGTGAGTCTATTCAGGCTGAAGAAGTTTTAACACGCTCAGAGTATGTTTTCCGTACCACACTGGAAAACCTGGATATGTATGCTCTGCAGTTGGATGATAAAGGTGTAGTTACTTTTGTAAACAATTACCTGGTGGATAACTGTGAATGGTCTCGGGAACAGATTATAGGCAAAAGTTGGGCCAATTCATGTGTTCCTGAAAGTTACAGAGAAAAAGCCCAATCGGTACTGGACAGTTATTTGCAAAGTAATTCATCACCAATTAAAAAGCATGTTTCACCCATTAATACAAAAGAGGGAATATCCCATATAGTGTATTGGAACAATACCCCCTTATACGATGAGGAAGGAAATACCATAGGCTTGAGTTCGATAGGACAGACTATAGACGAATGAGGTGTTGCGCTAATGGTCGATGGAATTCAAAAGTTAAGAAGTAAAGCCGAAGAGTTAATGGTATTGGATAGACCGGCTGAGTTGGATAGCCTCAATGAAGATGAATTGAGGACGCTGATGCATGAGTTGCATGTCCATAAAATAGAGCTTGAAATACAGAATGAAGAGTTACGAAGTGCGCAGACCAGCATCGCCGCTTCAAGAGATAAATACACCAATCTCTATAATATATCACCTGTAGGATACTGCACCCTAAATGACATCGGTATTATTCTTGAGTGTAATGAAACATTCTGCAAGATGTTGGGTCAGCCAAAAAGCCGGATAATTAAATATCCGTTTGCACGGTATGTATATAAAAAAGATCTTCCCATATTGACACATCTTCTTCGCTCAACCGAAGAGAGTGCAGAGCATGAGATTTCCATTGTTAATGATCGCTCAGAGCAAATACACACGCTGTTCAAGATGCAGAAAGTATCCCCGTCACGGGAAATTGACAATTTAACTTGGCTTGTTGTCATTAGTGATGTTACCGACTTGCACAATGTGACAATGGAATTGATGGTAAAGGGACGGGCGATAGAAACCACCATGGAAGGTGTAATGATAACGAATAGCAATGTTGAGATCTGCTATGTTAATCAGGCGTTTGAAGAGACTACCGGCTACTCAAAAGAGGAAGTGTTGGGGAAGAATCCCAGTCTCCTGCAGTCAGGAAAGCACACGCGTACTTTCTATAGTGATATGTGGAATACACTAAAAAATAAGGGGAAATGGCGTGGCGAGATATGGAACAGGCGGGCATCGGGTGACGTTTATCCAGAGCACTTAAGTATCAGCACTGTTTACGATGAAGTGATGAATCCACTCTATTATGTCAGTGTGTTTTCTGATGTTACCCGCGAAGAAGAGGTGAGGAATCGACTGCAACAACTGGCGTATTATGATGGGATTACAGGTCTACCTAACCGGCATCTCCTGCTGGATAGAATGCAGCAGGAATTAATCCATGCTAAACGAAACGGCACCTCTTTTTCGGTGCTCTTTATGGACCTGGACCATTTTAAAAGTATCAACGACACGCTGGGACATGCCGCCGGTGATCAACTACTGATAAAGGTGGGTGATCGTCTCAAATCATTGTTGCGTGAAATTGATACTATTGCCCGCATGGGCGGAGATGAATTTCTTATTCTGTTACCCAACGTCGATACTCATGAACAAATAAGCCAGGTGGCTAATAAGATACTATCTTCTATGTATCAGCCTTATGATCTGGATGGGCATTCATACCATATCTCTATTAGTATTGGTGTCAGTTGTTATCCGCGTGATGGGCATGATGTTCAGTCACTCATCAAGCATGGTGATATTGCCATGTATAAAGCGAAAGAGAGTGGGCGTAATGCTTTCGTTATCTATTCGGAAGAGATCAATAATAACCTGAAATGTAAAATAAGCCTCGAACACGATTTACGTGATGCCATTAATCATGATCAGTTCTATCTGCATTATCAGCCACAGTTCTGTCTTAAAACGGGTCGTCTGTCGGGAGTAGAAGCGCTGATCCGATGGCATCATCCTGTTAATGGCGAAATCCAGCCTGTGGATTTTATTGGCTTGGCAGAAGAGAGCGGCCTTATTGTTAACATCGGTTATTGGGTCTTGAGAACGGCAGCAAAACAGTATCGCATCTGGAAAGAAGAGGGTCTGGATGTTGGTATTATAACAATTAATCTTTCCCCTCATCAGTTCTTACAGAGTAAGCTTCTTTCACATATCAGCAGTGTGCTCGAAGAGACCGGAATGCCTACCAATAAGTTGGGTATTGAGATTACTGAAAGTGCTGCTATGCCCAACTTTGAATACAGTGTCGGCGTATTAAAATCGCTAAGAGCGATGGGTGTCACCATTTATATTGATGATTTTGGTACGGGCTTCTCTTCACTTAGCTACCTCAGGCAGCTTCCCATCGACGTATTAAAAATTGATCGCCAGTTTATTGCCGATATACCGAATAATCCTGATGATGTGGCTATTGTGCAGGCGATAATGGCGATGGCGAATAATCTAAATCTGCAGATTGTGGGTGAAGGTGTAGAAACCCAGGCGCAGCTGGATTTTCTAAAGACTAATAACTGTCAGGTGGTCCAGGGGTACCTGATGTCGAAACCGGTTTCTGCAGCCGAGATATCTGCTCAATATGGTAGCAACCCAGAGACAACTTTAGAGCAGTTAGTTGCTTTAGCGGCTGATTAGCTGTCCCGATTTGGTTATGCTGTAGCCTATTCATCCTTTAAATTACCTTCTGTTTATCGGCTTATAGTGTGGTCCACAACGTAATTATTAATTGATTGGCAGCCGGTGGCTTCGGTAGTATGGCGGGCAATTGATCGATAATTCCGCGTATTGCTATTTTCAATGAAGACACCTGACTCAAAACAGACCATCGATAGCTGGCCAATAGACCCGCTTGTTGAAGGGCGTCACTACTACTGGGAGTCCGGTTTGATGGTGTTTACCGAACAGTATCATCTTAGTCGTGGCTATTGTTGCGGTTCGGGTTGTCGGCATTGCCCCTATGATCATGTCAAAGTGAAGCAGCCCTGATGCGGGTTGTTTCACTGATTCCCTCAATAACAGAAACCCTGATTGAGTGTTCGGTCAATCTGGTGGGTCGTTCCCGATTCTGTATCCATCCTGAGCCTGTGGTTAATGCCATACCAGCCGTGGCTGGCACCAAGCAGGCTAATTGGAACGCGATGGCCTATCTTTCACCTGAACTGGTCATTC
>JAPHUG010000318.1 GCA_026197195.1 Sedimenticola sp. | reverse complement strand
TAGCGCTAGCGGGCATCGGCCACCATGGTTTTAGCAACCAGATCGAGTTGTGCCAGCAGCGGGGCGCTCACCTTATTGAACCGGCTCTTGTATTTTTTCGCCAGCGGTTCGGCGGCGGGTAATTTAATGGTCAGCGGGTTACGGTGTACACCGTTGACACGGAACTCGTAATGTAAATGGGGGCCGGTGGCCAAACCGCTCTTGCCGACATAGCCGATGACCTGGCCTTGTCTGACCCGTGAGCCGCTCTTAACACTGCTGCGATACTTGGACATATGGCCATAGAGGGTGGTGTATTGGCTGCCGTGGCGAAGAATGACCGTCCGCCCATAACCGCCCTTGGTGCCGCGGAAAATAACCCGTCCATCACCTGCTGCTTTGATGGGAGTGCCTGTGGCCGCTGCGTAATCGACCCCTTTGTGTGGCCTTTTTTTACCTAAAACCGGATGGTAGCGGGCCTTGGTGAAGCGAGAAGAGATGCGTCTGAAATCGACGGGTGCCCGTAAAAAGGCCTTCCGCATGCTTTCACCCTCGGGCGAGAAATAGCTGCCATAACCCTCATCGTCCTCAAAGCGGATGGCGCGAAATACTTTGCCCTGATTGATAAATTCGGCCGCCAGGATGGATCCGTTCCGGTACTTCTTTCCGTCCAGGTACTCCTCTTCATAGATCAGGCTGAATTGGTCACCCGCGCGAATCTCTAACGCAAAGTCGATGTCCCAACCGAAGATATTGGCCAGCTCCATGGTCAGGGAGTCGGATAGACCCGCCCGCTGGGCGCTAAGATAGAGTGAATTGGTGATGGTCCCTGTTGTGGAGGCGATCCGCTTCTCTAGGCTCCGGTCATGAATCTGAGCCGTAAAGCTCTCGTCAGTCGGCAGGATCTGTAAGCTCCGAATGGCGCTTCGCTTATGCACCAGTTCGAGCAGTTCTCCCTGCTTGTCAACACGTACCCGGATGGTTTCTCCCGGTCTGATTTTTGCCAGACCCTTAGCCTCTTTGCTGCTGTTGATGATGCGGTGAAGCAGGTTGGGGGAGAGCTTCAGGCGTGAAAAGATCAGTGCCAGATTATCCCCTGACTTCACCTTCTCCTCTAGCCAGGTACCCTGGTCAATACTGACAACACTCTCGTCGCTGTTTGTCTCATCCTGTGCGGTGACTGTATCGAGCGTGCTCTCAGCTTCTGGCGCTAGGGTTTTTACTTGCTCAGGCTTCTCGATACGGGATGGTGCGGCTTGAGGCGCTGGTAATTCAATGGACGCAATCTCTGGCTTGACGACAGGTTCTGCGGTTTTGGTGGTGGGGCTTGGCGTATTTACCGGCTTGAGATCAGCCTGGCCTGGCAGGATTAACGCAACCTCTTTTGTCGCAGGGAGTGGCACCGGGGTTTCCGGGACCACAGCAATCACAGGTTCTACGGCTGGCATCGCTACAGCGACAGAAGTCTTGTCTCTATCCCCGGTTGCGAGTGCGGCATAGATGGCGGTGGCACACAGGGTGAGGCCAACAATAGCTATCAACCCCAGGCGAGGGTGCCTTTTTGTGGCGCTGGAGCCCAACAGATCACGGTGTGATTTGTAGTCATTTATCATATTGTTTAGCTAATCCCCGGATAATTCAGATAATTATTGCGCAAAACCAAAGTAATTCCCAGTTTTTTCAGGAAGATACTGCTCGCCCGGGTATTTGGCAAGGGGGTTTTTTGCGCAGATAGGCACAATATAGAGGGAAACGGTTACTTTTTCTTGCCTCATCCTGTAAATTGTGCGCCCCGACATGTTCTAGGTTTATTGAGGTGGGAAATGGCGTCAATCGCAGAGTCGATGGAGCTTATTAAGCGCGGTGCAGACGAGATTCTGTTGGAAGAGTCTCTACTTAAGAAGCTGGAGCGGAGTAAGCCGCTTAAAATCAAGGCCGGGTTCGATCCGACTGCGCCTGATCTGCATCTGGGGCATACCGTGCTTATTAATAAGCTGCGTCAATTTCAGGACTTGGGTCATGAGGTGACCTTCCTGATTGGTGATTTTACCGGCATGATCGGTGATCCCACCGGCAAAAATGTCACCCGTAAGCCGCTGACTCGTGAAGACGTCCTGAAGAATGCCGAGACCTATCAGGAGCAGATCTTCAAGATTCTTGATCGTGAGAAGACCATCATTCGCTTTAATTCCGAATGGATGGAGGCAATCGGAGCTGCCGGGTTGATCCAGCTTGCAGCAAAGCACACGGTTGCTCGCATGTTGGAGCGAGATGACTTCAGCAAGCGCTATAAAAATGGCCAGCCCATCGCCATCCATGAATTTCTCTACCCGCTTGTGCAGGGTTATGACTCTGTAGCGCTCCAATCCGATGTGGAGCTGGGTGGGACGGATCAGAAATTTAATCTGCTTGTTGGGCGTCAGCTTCAAGAGATCTATGGCCAGGAGCCCCAGGTGGTTTTAACCATGCCGATTCTTGAGGGTCTGGACGGTGTGCAGAAGATGTCAAAATCCCTGGGCAACTATATAGGTATTGCTGATCAGCCGGATGACATGTTTGGCAAGATCATGTCGATTTCTGATGAGCTGATGTGGCGCTACTATGAACTGCTCAGCTTTAAGCCCATGTCAGAGATCAATGCGCTTCAGCAGCGTGTTGCTGAAGGTATGAACCCGCGGGATGCAAAGGTGCTGTTGGCGGAAGAGTTGATCGAACGTTTTCATGATAAATCGGCAGCTGCCAAAGCCCATGAGAATTTTGTGGCGCGTTTCCAAAAGGGGGCGATGCCAGATGAAATGCCTGAGCTAACCATGGAGGCTGGAGAGGGTCTGTCCATTGCCAATCTGTTGAAGGATGCAGAGTTGGTATCCAGTACCTCAGAGGCGCTGCGTATGATCAAACAGGGCGCGGTTAAGATCGATGGCGAGAAGGTGAGCGATCGCAATCTCGTGTTATCTAAAGGCTCGAATCATATTTACCAGGTGGGTAAGCGGCGTTTTGCCCGCGTTATATTGGGTTAAAGGTAGTGTGTTTGGAGTGATTGAAAGGGAAGTCATAAAAAGTTCAAAAAGGGTCTTGCGTGTGTTGAGGGAGTGCGTATAATGCGCCGCTCGTTCGGAGGTAAGGTGGCTTGAAAGAGCGGTCGAACTGAAGGATGGAAGCCCAGGGAGCGGGTGGTTCGAAAAGGTTGAAATTAGTGCTTGACCTGATCGAAATGAGGCGTAGAATACGCGCCTCGCTTGGGGAGAACGACGCAGTCGGGTGACTTAAGCGG
>JAPHUG010000346.1 GCA_026197195.1 Sedimenticola sp. | reverse complement strand
TTACAGGCCACCAGTTTTAAATCGGCATCAAACATGGTGACGCCCTGATCAAGGTATTCCAATATTTCCAATAGCGCCGGTTCTTGTTGGTCGCTCATAGTTTCTCTTCAGTAATAGCGTGAATAAGTGTGCTGGAGAGTGGTAGCGGCTTCTTTTGATAATAATTATAGTTCTTGTTATGTAATATTGCTGACAGTGACCGACCATTTCATATAGATAGCGTGTCCATCAATAATTTTTAAAAATAAGCCAGTACTTCGTGTGGTTAATCTTGTTGCAAGGCTCTTTATTCTTGAAAAAATGAGATGATGCGCTATTAGTTAAGTAAAAGGGGATCTTAACTGACCGAGGTGCGCGGTGGTGTATCGTTCCTTTTTTCTGCAGCTTACTCTCCTGTTTAGCCTGTCCGTTCATGCAGACATATCACACAATACTTACACTACATTGCTTAATGTTATCGAAAAAAATTACCAGGCAGATTTTGCTGCCCGTGGTGAGCGTTTACGAATAGACCGACTCTGGTTTGATGATACGAATCAGGCTTCAGCCTGGCGTGAAGAGGATCGGCAGGGTGAAATCGCCGTGTTGCGTATCCCCGGCGGTTTAGCCCGTCAGCCTGTTATCAATGCTGATGCGTTTACCTTGATAATATGCCATGAGATTGGACACCACCTGGCGGGGCCGCCCAGGGTGTGGAAATATTCAGTAGAGGGGCAGGCTGATTATTATGGTGTCTCTTCCTGTCTGCGTCAGATACTCCCCAAATTGCCAGAAAATAGTGTCGTCAGAGAAGAGACTACGCCTGAAGTTGTAGTGGATCGCTGTCGCATGGCGTATGGGTTTCCTGACGAACAGCAACTCTGTATTCGGTCGGCTATGGCGGGTTCCCGCCTGACTCAGTATTTCGCACATAAGCGCCATATCAGATCACCCGAATTTGATCAGCCGGATAGTGCGGTGCTGCAGCAGACCAATCGTGGACTTCCTAATCCACAGTGTCGGCTAGATACTTATTTTGCTGCGGCACTCTGTAATCCTGAAACCCGCCGAGTTGGTGATGAGTTGCCTGGCTGGCTTTGTCCTACTCATCCACTGCAGCTTGAGGGTGCCAGGCCGAGTTGCTGGTTTAATGCGAAAAACTGATCGCTATTTTGTTACCTTCTTCCCTCTTAAAAACAGCTCACTTGATAAACATGATAAATCAATGCGACCTGTCTCTGCTCTTGCAAGATACAGGGCGCAGTTTTCCTTCGTCATTTTACTAATCCCATGCACTGCATAAAAACAGTCTCCTAGCGTGCTGGCAGCCGAAATCTTGATGCGGGTGCAGTTGGCTGCGGTTGTGGGCTGTTTTCTTCATTAGTAACTTCTCTGCTGGGTAATCCCAGTCTGCCGACTGGACGACAGCTACCTGTTACCTGTATCTGCAAAGGCTTCATTCTAGTCGATCCTGCAGCCGTGGTTGAGAGTGTCAGCCGACTCTGGCCGGGAGGTAGGGTTATCTTGTCGATCAACTCAACGCCTCCGGGAATGCTCTGTTCAGCGACTCTCTGCGCAGTGCCACTTGCAGGTGTTACATGCCATCGCCGCTGGCTTACAGCACCAGGCGTTGTGTCACTGTTCAACCACTGTTGCTTCAGTTCATAGTGACACAGACCATTCTCCATACGGGTTGATTGTCGGTCACTGACGATAATGACGTCCGTTGATCGCCACTGGCGACCACCCAGGAAAAGGATGACCGGATTGTTTGCTGGCGTCATGGTATTGCTGGATGGTGGTAGTCTCCCGATTCGGGGAGCCAATCCATTACTTGAACTCCGGGTTGTAGGCGGCGCGCCACTGAGCACCTTCTGTTCGGGCAGTTGAATACCGCCGCCCAGCGCGGGTGATGGTGTAACAGCCATGGGCGCCTGTTGCAGATGGTCCATTTGGGGCGCTGCCGCTTTGGGTGCAAAGCCGCCACTTTGTCGGGTGCCTCCTGGTAATTGTCCACTCAGCACTTTCTGTTGGGGTATGTTCTGGCCGCCAGCAAACCCTCCTACTGTTGAGGGGCTTTGAGACAACAGTCCTCCCTTGAGTTCCTGCGTCGCAGGGCCGTGCTGATTATCGAATGGAGTGGGATTGATTTTTGGATTAACAAGTTCCAGCTTACTTTCCAGTGGATTCTTTTTCTCTATTGGCAGGTCTTTGTTGAACGTCATTTCGTATATCAATAAAGGTGTGTTGACGCCATCAATGTGCTTTGGAATACCACCGAACAATTGATAGTCAAAAGCCTTGCCGGTGCTGGGTGGGCCAAAACCGAAATCCTGGTTTGGTATGGATTGGACAGCTGCAACGATGCCACTGCTGGATGCCAGAATGACCAGTGGATCTTTAGTTGATTCACCCAACATCCCTGGACCCAGCTGACTGTTGAGTTGTGCCACCTTCTGTTTCACCACTTTAAGCAGGGCAGAGTAGTCGCTATCCATCTTCAAATCACAGCTCAGTAAGTTGGCAGGGTAATCAGGATAGAGGCTCTTGTAAATCGCCTTACAGCTTGCCTGAAGCGTGGGGCGTGAACAGACCAGTCGTGTAGATGAAGCGAGCTTGAGACCGCCTTTGATCTCGCAGGGGTATTTAGATCCCTTGGTAATCAGTGCGTCACGTACCGACTGGGCGATCTCATTGCCCGCGGCACTGCTGATTTTACACTGGCCTTCCTGGGCAACACTCTTCATTAATGCGCTGCAGTTGTTGTAACTGCTGACACTGCCGCAATAAAGCTTGTTATTGACCAGGGAGCAGCCATTCGCTTTCAGGTAGTCATGGAAGCGTTGTGCAAATAATGATTTGTTACCTTTCCAGAATACGGCACCACACCACTGTTGATGGGTCAGTGCCTTGACCTTGTCGGCCTCGGCTTTGTGGCTCGTGATCCAGCGATCAACATGCGCGAACGCTGATC
>JAPHUG010000418.1 GCA_026197195.1 Sedimenticola sp. | reverse complement strand
GTTACGATCGAATAGATCATTCGGGTAAGCGATCTTCATGATGCCACGCGCTTCATCAATCTCGTAGACCAGCGCATCAACACCCTTGGTGAAGTCGTCGGTGGTGCTGACTTCAACGTTGGTGCCGGTTGATGATTCTACCGCAAAGTGAGCTGCAGTAGAAAGGTAACCATAGCCCGCAGCAGGCTCCATGGTGTAAGCAACCAGGATATGGTTACCGTCAGCGATCAGCTGGTCTTCATTAAGACTCAGATCGGTATAGCGACTGGTTTGGTCAAGGGCCATCTGTGTTACCTCACTACTCTCTTTAAAATATTTATGTTTGGCTTGTTACTTTAATAGTGCAACGTGTAAATGTTCGTTTTTCCCTACAGGAGTTGGGGTGACTATAGCTAGGGTTTACTATAAATAAAACTAAAACTTTTTGATTGTTGTGATAAGGTAGGGCTTATAACAAGATAGGGGAAGTAGCGTCATGAATTTCACAATTCGCCAGCTTAAAGTGTTTGAGGCCGTGGCCACCCATTTGAGTTTTACAAGAGCTGCAGATGAGCTCTATCTTAGTCAGCCTGCTGTCTCTATGCAAATCAAACAGTTAGAAGAGAGCGTCGGACTTCCGTTATTTGAAAAACTGGGCAAAAAAATCCACCTCACTGCGGCGGGTCGTGAGTTGCATACCTATGGGAAAGCGATCTTTCGTCAGCTGGAAGAGATGGAAGAGGTGATGGAGGCGCAGAAAGGCTTGAGTCGGGGGCGTCTCGACATTGCTGTGGCCAGTACGGTTAACTACTTTGCCCCCCGTGCACTGGGGGCATTTTCCCGCCGTTATCCGGGGGTTCGCCTCAGTCTCTCTGTGAATAACCGTAAAGAGCTGATGCGAATGCTGGATCAGAACGAAAAAGATCTGGTCTTAATGGGTCAGCCACCTGAAGTGCTTGATCTGGAATTCGAAGAGTTTATGGATAATCCTCTGGTGGTGATTGCACCTCCGGATCACCCGTTGGTGGGTAAACAGACGATTTCCTTGGATAAGCTGTCTGAAGAGACCTTCTTGATGCGTGAGCCGGGTTCGGGTACCCGACTGGCCCTGGAGCGTTTTTTTCAGGAGAAGGAGCTGAATCTGAACTGTGGAATGGAGATGAACGGAGGAGAGGCGATCAAGCAGGCTGTCAGGGCTGGGCTTGGGCTGGCAGTGGTCTCAATCCACACCATAGAACTGGAGCTGGAGACAGAGCGTCTGGTCACGCTCAATGTTGAGGGTTTCCCGTTAACCAAAAAGTGGTTCATGGTGCACCGTCGTGGTAAGCGCCTTTCTCCTTCGGCCAAAGCCTTCCATGATTTCTTACTCGGGGATGGTTTGGCCGAGATCAAAAAAATAAGATAGGGACTTGTCTACCGCAGTTAGGCTAAAATGCTCTGTTTCGCCTTAAATGAGCGGTTGGTTGAATAGATTCCGGGTGTAACTTCCCCCTACACAGGGTGGATATTCCGTAGTGGCTATCCTTTACAATAGCGGATGGGCATCCAGAGATAGAGAGTGGAAAACGGTATGTCAGATCGGCAACAGAGCAGCAAAACAGGATCAGCGGGCCCATTCAAGCTATTGAATAGTGTTGAATGTCCCAGGGACCTAAGATTGTTGCCGGCCGAACGACTGCCCGTGTTGGCTGACGAGCTGCGCAGTTTTCTGATCGATTCCGTCTCCCGCACCGGCGGCCATCTCGCCGCTGGTCTGGGTGTTGTTGAGCTGACAATTGCGCTCCACTACGTCCTGAACACCCCCGAAGACCGACTGCTTTGGGATGTGGGTCACCAGGCCTATCCCCATAAAATACTGACCGGTCGTCGGGATCGTATGGATAGCTTACGGCAACTGGACGGTATTTCCGGGTTTCCCCGTCGCGATGAGAGTGAATACGATACCTTTGGTACCGGCCACTCCAGTACCTCCATAGGTGCGGCGCTGGGTATGGCTGCCGCCGCCAAGCAGATGGGCGTGAAGCGTGAAGTCGTGGCTGTGATAGGTGATGCGGCGATGGGGGCTGGCATGGCCTTTGAGGCGATGAATCACGCCGGTGCGCTGGATCTCAATCTGTTAGTGGTCCTGAATGACAACGACATGTCGATTTCAGACCCGGTTGGTGCCTTCCGAAATCATCTGGCACGCCTGCTCTCCAGCAAGCTCTATACCCGGGTGCGAGAGGGCGGTAAGTCAGCCCTGAGTAATCTGCCTCATATCTCTGATCTAGTGGGTCGTTGGGAAGAGCACATGAAGGGTATGGTGATGCCCGGTACTCTTTTTGAAGAGTTGGGCTTCAACTATATCGGCCCGATTGATGGGCATGATCTCGAGACGTTAACAGCCACATTGCAGAATATGAAACGGATGCATGGTCCTCGTCTGCTCCATGTCGTGACCCAGAAAGGGCGTGGCTATAAGCCGGCAGAGGGGGATCCTCGGGTCTATCACGGTGTCACCCCGTTTGACCCTGAAACCGGCAAGATGGATAAGAAGAGTGCTTCTGGTCCCAGCTATACGGAGATCTTTGGTCGCTGGTTATGTGATGCGGCCGCCCTTGATAAGCGATTGGTCGCCATCACGCCCGCGATGTGTGCCGGCTCCGGCATGGAGTCGTATGCCAAGCAGTACTCTGATCGCTATTTTGATGTGGGTATAGCCGAACAGCATGCCGTGACTTTTGCGGCCGGTCTGGCCTGTGATGGGGTAAAGCCCGTTGTGGCGATCTACTCAACCTTTCTGCAGCGCGCCTATGATCAGATGATTCATGATGTGGCACTGCAGAATCTGGATGTCACCTTTGCCGTGGATCGAGCCGGGCAGGTGGGTGCTGATGGTGCGACCCATGCCGGCAGCTTTGATTTGAGCTACGCCCGCTGCATTCCAAATATGGTGGTGATGGCCCCCTCGGATGAGAGCGAGTGCCGCAAGCTGTTGCAGACCGCCTATCTGCATGAAGGACCGGCAATGGTTCGTTATCCCCGGGGCTCTGGGTGTGGTGCGGCCGTGAGTGCTGATCTGGAAACGCTCCCTATGGGTAAGGGCGAGATTCGGCGTCAGGGCAAAGGGATAGCCCTGCTGGCTTTTGGAAGTCTGTTGGATAATGCACTGGAAGTGGCTGAGCAGGTGGATGCTACAGTTGCCAATATGCGCTTTGTAAAACCACTGGATGAAGCGTTGGTGCAGGAGTTGGCCAATAACCATACTCTGCTGGTCACGCTGGAAGAGAATGTGGTGCAAGGTGGTGCCGGTTCTGCGGTTAATGAATATCTGGCAGCCATACAGCACTCAACCCGGTCGATAAACCTTGGGCTCCCTGATCACTTTATCGAGCATGCCGCACCTGGACAGCAGTGGGAAGAGGCGGGCCTGGATGTCGATAGCATTCTTGAGGTGATCAAGCAGGCGCTAAAGCCTGAGAGTGGGCTGGCCGCCGGTTAGTCTCTTCAGATTGCTCTGAATGTGAGTGATCCATTCGGCATTTCTTAGCTTTTGATTAATCCGTCGCTCAATCTGACTGCGATGGCTGTTACTATGGGCCGGAATTTTCGACCTGGAACGACCTACTAAAAAATTTTGGAAGAGAGGATTCTATGAAGCGTTTTCTGGCCCTGTTTATCGTGCTGGGTGCCTTGGCGATGGCCGCACCTGGCCTCATTGGTTATCAGGTTGAAACGTATTATCAGGGACTGATGGGGCAGTTTGGCAAAAGTGGTCTTGATGTGGTCTCCCAAACCTATCAGCGCAACTGGTTTGGTGCAGAGGCACATACCCGCTTTCAGGTTAACCTTCCAGTGGGTCCGGAGCGTGCTGAGACGGAAACATTCAGTTTTAACTTGATCAGTCAAATTGATCATGGCCCCCTGACCAGTGACGGGTTGGCGCTGGCGAAAATTAAAAGTGAGATAACGAGTGAGGGTGAGGCCTTCCTACCCGCGGATTATGAGGCTGAAATAAACACCCTTATTGATATCGGTGGTCAGGGTGTGACGCGGGTTAAATTACCTGCCACTCAGTCGGACGCGGTGGGCGACCGGCCGGCTATCCGGTTTGAAGGCATGGACGGGGAGATGCGCTTTGACGCCGCCCTTGAAACGGTTTCGGCTGATTTTACGCTGCCGGTTCTGGTCCTGTCGGATGACAAGCAGCAGTCGCTGGAAATCCATGGTATGAAGTTAAGCTCCCATTCAAGCCAGGACATCTCAGGCTTGATGCTGGGTGGTGGTGCTTTTACGGTTGAGCGTATCCTGGTGCAGGATCCTGAGAGCGGCTCTCGTGTCGAGATGGATCAACTTGGTATCGATGCTTCGAGTAGTGCTGAGGCTGATTCAGTTTCTGCCTTTGTCCGCTACCGTCTGGAAAAGGTGCAAGTGGATGACCAGGTATTTGGGCCGGCTGTTCTCAAGCTGGGGTTTGGTAATCTTCCAGCAGCGGTACTGCTGAAGATTCAGGAATCAGTGGAAGAGATCAATGCCCAGCAGCTTTCGGATGAACGCAAGGGGATGGCGCTGTTGAGTGTCCTGATGGGTAATGCACCAGGCCTCCTAAAGGGTGATCCGATCATCACCATCGATGAGCTCTCAGTTCAGACCCCCGATGGACTGATCGCCGGTACGCTGTCGCTTCAGTCTCAGGGATTGGAGTGGAAAGAGATAACCCATGCCCCGGCTGTTCTCAACAAGCTGGTGGGTGATGCCTCACTGCAGATGCCTGAAAAGCTGTTTCGAATGTTGATGCAGCAGAAGGTTCAGGGGGATTTGTTGCGTCAGTTTGAACAGCGGCGTCTGATGGATCCTGATAGTGAAATGCCAACGGCTGAGCAGTTAACCGATATGTCGAACACCTTGGTTGAGCGGCAGTTGGAGCTTATGCTGGGCCAGGATCTACTGGTCAAAGAGGGCGGGGCGATCATGACTAATGCCAAGCTTGCAAGTGGGCTGTTGAGCGTGAATGGCAAGACCATTCCTCTTCCGGTTCAGGCGCAATAGTTTTTTCCAAGCATAAAAAATGCCGCATCAAGCGGCATTTTTTATGGGTGTAAGCTGTGCTCAGACCGCCCGGTCATCCATCATTTGCTCAATGATAGGTGTCAGAATAATCTCCATCGCCAGCCCCATTTTTCCGCCAGGAACCACGATTACGTTACGCCGTGACATAAACGAGTCATGCAGCATGGAGAGAAGGTAAGGGAAGTCGATATTAAACTTTTTCGGATCCCTGAAACGGATCACCACAAAGCTCTCATCTGGACTTGGAATATCGCGTGCGATGAAGGGGTTTGAGGTATCGACCGTTGAGACGCGCTGGAAGTTGATGTCAGTACGGGAGAACTGCGGGGTGATGTAGTTAATGTAGTCCGGCATACGACGCAGAATGGTGTCTACAATCGCTTCTGCGGAATAACCCCGTTCGGCATTATCACGATGAATTTTCTGGATCCACTCCAGGTTCACGATAGGGACAACACCAATCAGCAGGTCAACAAACTGGGCGACATTGGCCTCTTCGGTGACGACGCCACCATGCAGTCCCTCATAAAAAAGAAGATCGGTTTCACCAGGAACATCTTCCCAGGGTGTGAACTGGCCTGGCCCCAGGTTTGTTCCCAGGCGGTCGTTATGCTCAATGGCTTCTTCTTCGCTGTGAAGGTAGTAGCGTTTTTTGCCTTTGCCGTTTTCACTATAGGACCTGAACAAGTTTTCCAACTCACCAAACAGATTCGAATCAGGGCCAAAATGGCTGAGGTTCTCACCACGCTTGGATGCTTCAGCCACAGCCTCGCGCATGGCTGCACGGTCATAGCGGTGATAACTGTCGCCTTCGATTATCGCCGGGGTGACACCGTCCCGGTAGAAGATGTGTTCAAAGGCGCGTTTGACGGTGGACGTTCCCGCGCCTGATGAGCCGGTAACGGCCACGATTGGATGCTGTTTGGACATGTTAAACCCCTGAATCTAGAAACTTCTTTTCCAATTGCCAGCAATTCTGACAGTGGAGTACCTTAAGGAGAAGTAACAATAATTTTCCTTATCCATAAGGGATTATTATGTTATTTGATGGTTTTATCAGCCTATACAGGATGTGCGTAGGTGGGTCAGTATGGGTTCGTGCATCAGGAATTGCAATGTGCAGGCTGCAACGGTTTAGCTGTTCAGGGGGTAGGCTGGCATGCCTTAGCCTGGTGTGATCGGTGCCCTGCTGGAGAGGAATCACTGTGGGGTGATGCTGCGGGATCTTGATATTTATTAGATTTGGCTGATATACTTCTGGTCCCGCCTTGTCTGGATTGATGGGTCACTAATCAAGCGATCCTGCAGTTATCCGCGAGACGCTTTAAATCTGTCTGCAGTGGTCAAATAGTGGTGTCTGGGTTGTCAATTTCGTCCCACTCCATCTGGCCACGTAAATGCCAGCTGTCAAAGAAGCGTTCCGGTGTTCATCCCGATGGCGAACCGACCATAAGGCCCATGCAGGTCAATCCGTCCTGCACTCATTGCCTTCAGCG
>JAPHUG010000020.1 GCA_026197195.1 Sedimenticola sp. | reverse complement strand
GAGACGGGTATACGCTCTTTTCTAAGCGTATTGAGGAAAGGGTCTTGTAAACTTTGCCCCTTAGACATCGGAGTTCTCCTTATTGTAATATCGCGTCGGTATTAAATTAATAGCTTATGATACAAAGTTGTACCAGAAAAAAATCCAAAAATTCGTGTCAATTGTAGCACACAGCTCACACTGTTAATCCTAGGTGAGGTCGTCTTCAATGATTTTCAAGGCCTGCTGCAATATATCTCCCGCCTCTTCATCCAGCCAGTGAACGCCCGGATAGGATCGTAGCCAGGTGAATTGCCGTTTGGCCAGTTGCCGCGTTGCAATAATACCCCGCTCAACCATCTCTTCACGGCCCAATTCACCCTTAACATACTGAATCATCTGGCGATAACCGACTGAACGCATGGATGGCGTCTCGGCCGTTAGATCGCCCCGTTGGAGTAATTGCCTCACTTCCGCCTCAAATCCCTGCTGCAGCATTAGTTCAAATCGGTCTGCAATCCGTTGATGTAAAACCGCCCGCTGTTTCGGTGCCCTAACCAGTTTGATGGGGTGAAAAGGGAATTGATACTCAGCCGCCTGCCGTTGCAGTCGGGTCATCGGCTCGCCAGTTAAACGGTAGACCTCCAGAGCGCGCTGAATTCTCTGCGGATCGTTGGGATGGATTCTCTCGCCCGCCTCCGGATCAACTTCTGAGAGCTGCTGATGCATCCGCTCCCAGCCCACTAGGGCCGCCTCCCGCTCCAGTTGCGCCCGCACATCGGGATTAGCCTCTGGCAGCGTTGACAGACCAAACTCCAAGGCCCTGAAGTAGAGCATGGTTCCACCAACCAATAGCGGTATTCGTCCTGCTTCGGTGATCTCTTCCATCGCCAGAAGGGCATCTTTACTGAATTGAGCCGCCGAATAGGCCTCTGCAGGATCACAAATATCAATCAATCGATGCGGAGCCAGGGCCAACTCCTCTGCCTCCGGCTTTGCTGTACCGATATCCATCCCACGATAGACCAGTGCCGAATCAACACTGATAATTTCACAGGGTAATGCTTGCACCAGATCAATTGCGAGCGCTGTTTTGCCTGACGCCGTTGGTCCCATCAGGAAGATTGCCGGTGGCCGCTGTTGATTATTGGACGGCATTGACGCTACTGACCCCGCAGGAACAGTTTATCCAGCGAAGATAAATCAAGCTGAACCCAGGTCGGTCGGCCGTGATTACACTGATCACTGCGCTCCGTGCGCTCCATGTCGCGTAATAAACCATTCATCTCTTCAATGGTCAGTCGCCGGTTTGCACGAACCGAACCATGACAGGCCATGGTGGCAAGGACTTCATTGATATCGTTGCGGATTCGGTCACTGGTCCCGTGTACAACAATATCGGAGAGGATATCCCGAAGTAATTTTTCAGCATCGGCCCCATGCAACAGCACCGGTATAGCCCTTACAACCAGTGTCTCAGATCCAAGCCGGTCAACTTCCATACCCAGCTCTTCAAACAGGGTCTGATGCTCAATGGCCAGATCGGCCTCTCGGGCACTAACAGGAACAGAGAGGGGGACCAAGAGCGGCTGAGAACTGATCTGCCCCTGAGCCAACCCCTGCTTGAAACGTTCATAGGTGATCCGCTCATGAGCCGCATGCATATCGACCAGGATCAGTCCCGTCTCATTTTCAGCCAGGATATAGATCCCCTTTAACTGGGCCAGGGCATATCCGAGTGGATGAGTCTGCTGTTCTGCTTCCCCCTGCGTCATCTCTTCAGGCCGTGGCGCGGGACGTTGTATATCAAAGCTGGATTGATACTCTGCCTGGCGATCTTTGACCTGAAGCCCCAACGGCCGCTGGTAGCTCAGCACATCCGGCGCTGGCGCAGTCTGATTTGAACCTGCTGGCAGCGAGTCACTCTCTACCATCAATAGCTCACCGGTATTTTTATCAACCGCCTGTCCAGGTTTAGTCTCCGCCAGTCTATGATGCAGGGTCCGGTAAATGAAGCCATGCACCATACGGCTATCCCGAAAACGCACTTCATGTTTGGCCGGATGAACGTTTACATCTACCAGCATCGGATCCAGGTCAAGATAGAGTACATAGGCCGGATGTCGCCCATGAAACAGGACATCCTGAAACGCCTGACGCACCGCGTGGGATACCAATTTATCCCGAACCATACGACCATTCACATAGAAGTACTGCATGTCGGCCTGACTTCGAGAAAACACCGGTCGGGCGATCCATCCCCGTAATGATAGACCGGCCTGCTCCCGTTCCAGCTGTATCACCTGCTCAACAAAGGAAGAACCCAGCAACCCCGCTAAACGGCGTTCCTGCTCTATGGCGCGTTCAGCCAGTGGAAG